>JAWODX010000200.1:0-4475 GCA_046483085.1 Planctomycetota bacterium | reverse complement strand
TATAGCCGCCAGGCCGTCACATGCAAGCGAGCGCAAACAGCGAATGCGGCTCGAGACAGGGCCAAGCAACGCTTGACTTCGGACGGGGGGCGCGGTAATCTGGAGCATGGCAGTGGGCTGATCCGGGCAACGAAAGGAGACGGCGATGCGCATACTGACGACCGCGCTTTTGGCTCTTCTGGTCGCGGCGTCCAGCGGATGCCGCACGGTCGAGGAATTCCTGAACCCGACGCCACAGACGGGGACGACCCGCGTGACGCCGAAGCTCGACCAGTTCCCCCCGTTGCCTCACAGCCAACGCAGGCCCGTGGCCGTGTATGAGTTCACCAACAAGACGGGCTTCCCGCACGGGCTCAAGATCACCAACGGAATGACTGAGATGCTGATCACCGCTCTCGTCCGCACGAAGCAGTTCCGGGTGCTCGACCGGGCCGCGCTGGATCAGTTGATGACGGAGAAGCGGCTGCAGCGCAGCGGCGAGGCGACCGGCGAGGCGGGCACGACGAAGATGACCGGCGCCGCGTTCCTCATCACGGGCGCCGTCACCGAGCTGAGCCAGAAGGACTCGGCCGGGTTCCAGCTCAACAAGTCGCTCGACATCCGGTTCCGCACGATGACCGCCGAGGTGGCGCTCGACCTGCGGATCACCGACGCCGCCACCAGCGAGGTCCTCGCCTCGATCCCGATCCGGAAGACCCTCCGCAAGACGGGGCTGGCCGCCGGGCACGAGTGGGGCGTCGGCGGCGACGTGCAGATCAGCAACGCGCTCGACCGGGCCATCCGCGAGACCCTGGAGGAGGCCGTCTACCAGGTGCTCCAGGAGGAGGGCGTGCGCCAGCCGGCGAGGACCTCGTACGTGCCGCCACCGTCGACCGGCAGCCCGTAGCGACTCGCGGCGGCCTCAGGACCAGGTCACCCGGCACACCTCCCTGATCGAGGTGATCCCCCGGGCCGCCTTCTCCATCCCGTCGATCCGCATCGGTTTCATGCCGGACGCCGCCGCGGCGGCCCGGAGGCTGTCGATCTCGGGCGAGGAGTGCACGGCCTCACGGATCCGGTCGCTCATCTCCAGAATCTCGTAGATCCCCGTGCGGCCGCGATAACCGGTCCCGTTGCACGCGTCGCATCCGTCCGGCTCGAAGAACGTGGCGTCCGGATGTTGTTCGACGAAGGCGGCGGCCTCGTCGGGCATCGAGTGGAGCGGCGGCTCGGCCGGCCGCTTGCACTCGTCGCAGAGGACACGAGCCAGTCGCGGCGCGATCACCGCGGCCAGCGTGGCGTTCACCAGGAACGGCTCGAGCCCCATGTCGATCAGCCGGCGGATGGCGCCCGGCGCGTCGTTCGCGTGCAGGCAGGTGATGACGAGGTGCCCGGTCATGCCCGTCTGCACGCAGAGTCGGACCGTTTCCATGTCCCGGATCTCGTTGACCATCACGACGTCGGGGTCCTGGCGCAGGAGTGAGCGGATCGCCCGGGCGAAGGTAAGGCCGAACTGCGGCCGGATCTGGACCTGGCCCACGCCGTCGACGTGATACTGGATCGGGTCCTCGACGCTCAGCACGCATCGGCTGTCGCGGTCGATCTCGCGCAGCATCGAGTACATCACCGTCGCCTTGCCGGACCCGGCCGGGCCGGTCACGATGACGATCCCGTTCGGCAGGTGGGCCAGCCGCCGGACCGTCTCCAGGTCCGGCTCGGAGAAGCCGAGCCGGGCGAGGTCCAGGTGCACGGCCTGGCGGATCAGGAGCCGGATGACGACCCGCTCGCCGAACGCGACGGGGACCACGCAGACGCGGAGGTCGAGGTCGTTCCCCTCGAGCTCAAGCCGAATCCGGCCGTCCTGGGGGAGGCGGCGCTCGACCACGTCCATGTCGCCCATCAGCTTGATCCGCGAGACGACCTGGCTGTAGGCGCCTTCGGGCGGCGGCTCGATCTCGTGCAGCACGCCGTCGATGCGGAGGCGGACGCGGCCCCGCCCGTCTTCCGTCGGCTCGAGATGGATGTCACTCGCCCGCCGGCGCAGGGCATCGCGAAGCATGCGCTCGATCGCCTCGACGACCACCGGCCTCTCCTCGGGCAGCTCGTCGGCCGCCGGGCTCGGCGCCGGCAGCTCCCCCAGGTCGCCCGACTCGAGCGCGTCGGCGATCTGGAACGCGCAGGCATCCAGGTCGCCCCGGCCCTCGGCGACGCCGACCGCGGTGCGCACGGCGGGCGGGAAAACGTCCGGCAGCGATTCCATGGCGCGGGAGAGCGCCTCGCCGTCACGAAGCCCGTCGAGCAGCGCGGCGGTGGCCTTCTCCAGCTCCTCGGAGTCGGCCGCCTCCTGGAGGATCGACAGAACCTCGAGAACCGGTACGCCCGAGCTGAGCATCCAGCCGAGTGCCCGCCAGTAGCGGGGCGCCTCTTTCTCGGGGTCGGGCTGGGCGCCGGCCGGCAGGAAGGTGCCGTCTTCGAACGCGTCGGCGATCCGGCGGCAGATCACGTCGAGTACGCCGCCCGCCTCGCCGGCCCGGACCATCGTCCAGGCGGCCCGCGAGAAGAGCTCGGGCCGCCGCTGCAGCGCGTCGGACAGGCGGTCGCCCGCCAGGATGCTCCTGGCCAGTTGTTCCGGAACCTCGCCCAGGGGCGTCCCGGCCACCTCCTCCCTCGTCCGCTCCAGGGCGTCGAGCAGGGAGAGCCCGCCGCTCAGACTCCGATGCATCGTGCGCCAGAATGCCACGTAATCCCCTGTCGTCGCTTCCATCAGGCCGCTCCTTTCCCGCCCGACCGAACACTGCGGGCGATCTGACTGGCGATGTTGTGCCGCATGTGATCCCGTTCCCGCCCCTCGATCCATTCGAGAAGCTTCGTGCGCCGGACGCGGACGCGGCCGGCGAGTTCGAACGCCGGCAGCTCACCGACCACCTCCCCGAACGCGGCCGGGCCGAGCCGAAGGAACGCCGCCACCTCGTCGAGGGTCATGATCTCCGGCGGCGCCGGCCGCTCCGGCTCGCGCAGGGCCCGGCGTGCCTCGAGGATGGCGCGTGCGGATGGCCGATGCCGAGGCAGGGCGCGAAGCGCAGCGTCGGCCCGGGCCAGGAGCTCGAGCCGGCGGCGGCACCGCGGGCAGCGGGCCACGTGCTGCCGCAGGCGTGCCGCCTGCGCGGGGGGCGCATCGCCGGCCGCGTACTCGGCCAGCTCCTCGAACGTCCGCTTACATCGTTTCATCGGTCATCTCCTCGATGGCGGCGGCCAGGCGGACGCGCGCCCGGTGGATCAGGGTCTTCACCGTGTTGATCGGCATCTCCATCACGGCGGCGATCTCGCGGTACGGCATCTGTTCGAACGCGCGGAGGGTGAGCGCCTCGCGCTGGCGGTCGGGCAGTTCGGCGAGCGCGCGGCGGACGGCGGCGCGCTCTTCGTCGCCCTGCACCTTTTCGTCGGGCGGCCGGGCCGGGCCCGGCCGCTCGGCGGCCGCGAACCCCGCCGCGTGGAACGTCTCGCGCCGCGCCCGCTTCGCCGCCAATCGGTTCAGGCACCGGTTCCGGACAATGCGGAACAGCCAGGCGCGGAACTGCCCGCGCGGCTCGTAGCGCTCGGCCGCCCCGGCGACGGCGAGAAACGTCTCCTGCAGCACGTCCTCGGCGCCCGGCCCCTCCCGCAGGATCGAGCGCGCGAAGTGATAGACCGGCACGTGATAGCGGTCGAAAAGCACGTCGAACGCATCGGCGTCGCCATCCTGGAACAGTCCCATCAGGTCGTCATCGGACAGATCGTTCACCGGGCGGCTCCTCGGACCTCACCCAGGCTAACCGGCCCCACGGCGAATTGTTTCAGGAAATCCGGGGAATTTCCAGCCTCCGGTCGGACAAAGCCGCTTTTCATTTGACTCGGGCACGGGACCGCGGCATACTGACAGGGACGAACATCACGACAATCGAGGAGCGCGCGATGCCGATAACCCGCCGAACTGTGATGCCCGTCCTTCTCCTCTTGCTCGGCCTGGCGTCGTGCGCGGAGGTGCCGCTCACCGGCCGGAAGCAGCTTGCCATCCTCAGCGTCGGCCAGATGAGCTCGATGAGCGCCGAGCAGTACAACAAGTTCCTCAATGAAAACGAAGTGGTCACCGGGACAGCCGAGGCGACGATGGTCCAGGGCGTCGGGGCGCGGATCCAGGCCGCGGTCGAGCGGTACTTCGAGGAGCGAGGCCAGTCGCATTACCTGAAGGATTTCGACTGGCGGTTCGAGCTGGTGAAATCGGACACGGTGAACGCCTGGTGCATGCCCGGCGGCCGGGTGGTGGTCTACACGGGGATGCTGCCCGTGGCGCAGGACGAGACCGGGCTGGCCGTGGTGATCGGGCACGAGGTCAGCCACGCCGTCGCCCGGCACGGCCGCGAGCGGATGAGCCAGAACCTCGTCGTCGTCGCCGGCACCATCGTGCTCAACGAGGCCCTGTCCGAGAAGCCGGAGGAAACGCGGACCCTGTTCCTCGC
>JAWODX010000144.1:0-3118 GCA_046483085.1 Planctomycetota bacterium | reverse complement strand
GCTGGAACGAGCTGCGGGCCTGCCTCCGCGAGCTGTCTCCGCCCGCCCCCCTCGGGGGGCGGGCGGAGACAGCTCGCGGAGGCAGGCCCGCAGCTCGTTCCAGCTCCGCTGTCCGAAGCACGCCAGCTTCGGGACCGGCCACGGGTAGCCCCGTGCGGCGACCGGCGATGTGGCGGGTCCTCCGGTCGCCCTTCGGGCTCCCTTCGTCCCCGCCACATCGCCCAGACGCCGGCCTGCTCCCGTCCCCGCAAGGTGGATACGATGTTCCTGCGCGTTTCCGCATCGGCTGTAAACCGCCGTTTGTGCAACTGAGCGAATGTGCTATACTGGACGGCGGGAGTCGCCGCCGAAAAACGGCGCTCGTGCCACGGGGACGCGATATGAAAAACGTATGGTCGGGCTGTGTGGTTCTCCTCTTCCTGCTTCTCCTGTTCTGCGTCCTGCCTTATTGCTGCGCGCCGACGATGCACGAGGTCGTGGTGGAGCGAGACGTGTACGCGGCCGCCGCGCCCGTCGAAGGCGCCGGCCTCGAGGATGACAAGCTGACGGCCGGCCGACCGCGGTTCGATCCCGATCTCGTGGACAGCCGGCCGCTGCTCGGCTGGGATGTCAACAAGAGCGCGGCGGTCATTCGCCTGGACTGCCCGGGCGCGCGGCCCGACGAGGACGACGTGCTGCTGGTGCTCCGCCCGTCGTACGCGGATGCACTGGCGGCGGCCGACGAGGTCGACTGCCCCGTCCTCCCCGGCATGAACCTGATCGACGGGGCGGCGAAGCAGTTCGACGACGGGCTCTACGCCGCCGTCGATCTCGCCTGCTACCAGGGCAAGCTCGGGGTCGCCCCGTCCGCGCCCCGCGTGATCCAGGACGTGTTCGACAAGCTGCCCGAAGGAAGCCCGGCCCGACCGTTCCTCGGCGCCGCACTCGAGCTCGCCGGGCGAACGCCCGACCTCTCGGGTGGGGCGGTCCGGAGCAAGAGGACGTGGCTCGATCGGTTCGAGAACGACCCACTCGCCAGCAAGCCGGCCGGCTTCTACACCTGGACCGACGAGCTGAAACGCGTCTGGCGGTTCTACGGCTTCCTCCAGCACGAGTTCGGCCCGGCCGACCGCCGCATCGCGCAGGATCTGGCCGACGCCCTGAAGGAGTCATCGCCGCTGCTGGAACAGTATCGGACGATCAACGCGTTCTACGGGCGCCTGACGAACCCGCTGATCGCGCTGCCCGTCGACGCGCTGATCGACACGGAGGAATCACTGAAGGACTTGGCGAAGGAGCGCGGCGCGCGCCACGCCGCCGTCGCCGTGTTCCCTCCGTCGACCAGCCCGGAGACCGAGCTGTTCGAGCGGCTGTTCCCCTACCGCGTGCCGGCCGGGGTCAACCTGATGTCCGAGCTGATCCGCCGGATCCAGTCGGGCGAGGTCGAGCTCAGCCCGCGCGAGAATGCCGGCTGGTACGAGCACCAGGTCTACGCGCTGGAGACCCTGCTGGTGCCGTCAAAGGGACAGGAAAAAGACAAGCTGGTGCTCACCGCGCGGTACAAACAGCGCCTGATCGAGGCGTTCAAGGCGATGCTGACGAAACGGCGCGAGACGCACATGCGACACCACGCCGTGCCATTCGGCTGCTCGTCCGGGCCGATCGCCCCGCCGGAGGCGCCGGTCCGCCCGCGGCTGCGGCTCGAGCCGGCGCCGACGTTCTACCTGCGGACGGCGCGAGCTTACGGGTTCGTGCGCGGCATCCTGGTCGCCGCCGCCGGAGAGGAGTGCCTCGGGAAACTGCACGGCCTGAAGAAGCAAGGCCGGCGCGAGCCCGACCTGCTCTCAGAGCTCGATGGCATCCGGCGCCGGTTCTACGGGTTCTACCTCGTCTCGTGCGAGGACATCGGCATGCGACCGGAGTTCCTGGACGGTGAACCGGTGGACCGCGACGCAGCAAAGAGAGCAGCCCTCGACTGGCTCGACACGTTCCGCGATGATCCCGACCTCGCCGCCGACACCCGCGTGTGCGTGCCCATCTACGTGGACCCGATGAACAACCGGACGCTCTTCTGGGGGACGCTTGGCGTGCGGCTCTGTCGGTTCGAAGCGTCGTACGCCCGGCCGCCGAAGCTGCGGCCGCAGGGCACCGACAGCGAATGGCGCGACGCCGCCCCGTACGAGCTCGACACCAGCGACTACCTGATCCCCGTCGACGAGTTCGCCGAATTCTCGCTCCCCATCTCGCGCACTCTCACCCGGGCCGAGTTCCGCGCCATCTGCGACGAGCACAAGACCAAGGAGGCGATCCTCGAGGCGCTCGGCGGCAAATGACGCGCGGCCTCACGGGGATGCGCGGCGCAGTGCGCCGCCCTTTCAGGGCTGCCCCTTTCCATCGCCCCCTGACCCGGGGCGTTGCCCTGGGCCGGTGGCCTCGGGCCCTTTCAGGGCCTCTTCAGTCGTTTCCGCTTTTCGCCTGTTTCCCCTTTTCCCTTTTCATGCTCCTTTCGGCCGCTCCAGGCCTCCTCGAATAGCCGCACGTCCTCGGCGAGCATGTCGGGCTTGTCGCGGGTGAAGACGCCGACGCAGACGGCGTCGGTCGGGCGCATCGCGTGGGCGACGAACCCGAGCGCCTCGGCCGGGTCGTTCCGCCCCGCGGCCATCACCTTGTAGTGGATGGCCGGGCGCGAGAGCGCCCGGATCGTCTCGGCCATGCGCCGGCGATCGGCGTCGCGGAACCACTCGGCCTGCCCGGACTTCTTCTCGGCGTCCTTGTCACGGTGGGCAGAGTTGTAGTAGCTGCACATGTAGAAGTCGAGGTCGAGATGTTCCTCGGCCCACTCGTGCACCTCGGGGTTGTGCCCGGCGGTGCCGACTGGCAGCCCGGCCTCGCGCACGAGCTCGATCCCACGATGAACCTCGCCGAAATCCTTCTGCGCGAACGCGTGGTCCATGACGCCCCCGTGTACGAAAACGGCGCTCGCGCCCCCGCCGATCGCCATGCGGGCCACCCGCTCGGTCGGGCCGACCCCCGGGCAGGTCTGGGCGACCCACTGGAGCGAACCGCCCTCGTCCCGGTACTCCATCAGCAGGCGGATGATGTGGTTGTCGGCCCGGGCGATGAGCGTGGTGATCCCGAG
>JAWODX010000036.1:0-2549 GCA_046483085.1 Planctomycetota bacterium | reverse complement strand
GACGAGACGGTCTACGCGCTCGACTCCACAACGATCGACTTGTGTCTGTCCCTGTTCCCGTGGGCGCGATTTCGCAAGACGAAGGGAGCCGTCAAGATGCACACGCTCCTGAATCTTCGCGGCAGCATTCCCGAGTTTATCCACGTTTCCGACGGCAAAATGGCCGATGTGAGCGTTCTCGACATTCTGATTGCCGAGCCGGGCTCCTTCTACATTATGGACCGGGGCTACCTCGACTTCGCTCGACTCTAGACGATGCATCAATGCCTCGCGTTCTTCGTGACACGAGCCAAGCGCGGCTTTCAATTCAGGCGCCGCTATTCGCGCCGCTGGCCTCTTCGGCCGACACGTGCTCCAGCGTCCCGTAGTCCCCTGTGCGTCGAAGCTCGATCAGCATTGTGTAGCGGGCGCCGAGCTCACGCGGCCATGTGCCCGGCTTGACCAAGTCCCGATGCACGGCCGCCTCCAGCGCCGAATGCTTCTTGAACGTGCGGCCGGCGCCTGCGAAATGAGCGCTCACCGCGTAAAACGCAGCGTAGTAGGCGCGGGACGCGGCGGTGTCGGGGTGCAGCGAAAGAACGCTACGAGCTACCTGTAACGCCTTCTGCGCCCGTTCCCAGAACCCTTCCGCGAGTTCACTCACGCCGGAACGCCCTCCTTCTTCGCCTCGCGGTAGAGCGGGACCTTCGCCGCCCTGTAATCGCGTATGTCCACCGGCCGCGCGTGGATCGGGCGTCCGAGCTCGAGGACCAGCGGATAGAGTGCCTGGATCGCCGTCCAGCGATCGGTCCGGCGGTCGACCGGCGGCATAAGCAGGACGAGCAGGTCGATGTCGCTGTCGGGCCCCGCCTCGCCGCGGGCCTCGGAGCCGTAGAGCACGACGCCCTCGAGCCGCTCGCCGAAGGCATCGGCCAGCGCCGACTTGATCCGACCGAGCAGTTGGTCCGAAATCATTTCGAGCACCTCCGCAAGGGACTAATCAATCATACAACGTCGTGCACGTGCTGCCTCACGCGGCTCCGCCATCAGGCGCTCCGGCCGTCAAGCCGTTGTATCGCCGAGCTCCGGCGCCGCCCGCTTCAGGGTGTCGAACACGCGCCGGGCCGTGTCGACGGCTGCCCGAGCGTCTTCCCCGGTCACCTGTTCGGAGCCGCCGTAGTCGCCAGCCGATCGCAGATCGAGCAGGAACAGGAAGTCGTAGTCCTGCCCGAACTCGGCGGGCCAGCCCTCGACATGCACGAGGTCGCGGTGCACCGCCGCCCGAACTGCCGAGTGCTTCGAGAACGCCTCCCCGCGCACAGCGAAGAGCGCACTGACCGCATGAAACGCGGCATAGTAGGCCCGCGAGGCCGCCGAATTCGGGTCGACGTCGATCAGCACGTGCGCCGCATCGAGCGCCCCTTGCGCTCGCTGCCATTCGCTCGCGGCGAATTCGCTCATGCCCGGACCCCCTCGCGGCGAGCGGCCCGGTAGAGCGGGCATTCCACTGCCTCGTACTTATCGGCGGGCGCCAGCATGATGCTGATCTGTCGGCCGAGCTGGGTGGACAGCGGATAGACCGCCTCGATGGCGGTCCGGAGGTCCGCCGCGTAGTGGTCGACCGCGGTCAGCAGGACGAGCAGGTCGATGTCGCTGTCGGGCCGCGCCTCGCCGCGGGCCTCGGAGCCGTAGAGGACGACGCCCTCGAGCCGCTCACCGAACGCCTCGGCGAGCGCCGACTTGATCGGCCCGAGCAGTTCGTCCGCGATCATCACAGACACCTCCATAACGGTCCAAACGATTATACAGTCTCCCGGTCCAGCCGGACGGATCTTTCTGCGTTCACGCCCACAGATCCCGGTCCAACGTCCGATACTGGATCGCCTCGGCGATGTGTTCGGTCTTGATGTCGGCCGAGTCGGACAAGTCCGCGATGGTGCGGGCGACCTTGAGGACGCGGTTGTGGGCACGGGCCGAGAGCTGCTCGCTCTCCATCGCCGAGGCGAGCAGGCGCTCGGCGCCCGGGGTCAGCCCGCAGTGCCGCTTGATCTGCCGGGCGGTCATCCGGGCGTTCACCCCGGTGCCGGTGCCGTCGAACCGCTCGGCCTGGACCGCGCGGCCGGCCTCGACCTGCCCGCGGATGTCGGCGGAGGTCGCCCCGCTCTCGGCCTGCTTGAGGTCGCGGTAGCGGACGCGGGGGACCTCGACGTGGATGTCGATCCGGTCCAGGAGCGGCCCGCTGATCTTCGAGATGTACCGGTGGATCTGGTGCGAGCTGCACCGGCACTCCCGCGTCGGATCGGTGTAGTAGCCGCACGGGCACCCCCGCGTCAGGAATATACACACATGTCCCAGAATTCGGCCACGAGAGGCCGTCTCGCGGGAAGTGGCGATCATGCGATGCACCTGCTTCCGGGCGACCACATCGATTGGCTGGACCATCCGAGGATACTTCAATGCGCCGCCACGTGCAATGCGTGACCCGAGAATAAAGGCCGGAGGCGCCCGAGCCGTTCTGACGTGTAAAGCTCTGCCCGCACGCGAGCGAGCACCCCATGTATCGGTATCGG
>JAWODX010000651.1:0-3102 GCA_046483085.1 Planctomycetota bacterium | reverse complement strand
ACTGCCGATGCTCCTAGTGGTCATTTCTAATTGTCGTCAGTGGGTAATTCTAATTGTCGTTCAACACTCTGCGTCAGGCTGCTGAACAGCGCCTCCGAAGTTGGACCAGGCCCGAGAATCATGGTCCAGTCCTGAACGCTGCTCTGGACCTTACCCTCTGTGATCTGGCGCTTGATCATGATGTGCTGCTGACTCTCCATCACGAGCTCTGATCTGCAGCGGGTGAGGTCCAGAGCAGCTTTCAGGACTGGACCATGATTCTCGGGCCTTGTCCACTTCCGGAGGCGCTGCTCAACGGCCTGACGCAGAGAGTGTGCGAGTTGATGAAGAAGGCGCTAATCCCCCTTTCTGTGCATGATCTGGACGCTAGGATTGTACCACAGAGCAGGGCATTAGCACACGGCTGTAGAACGGATGTACTTCTCGGCCAGGACAGGTGGTGCGCCACGTCCGCCATGCGATCAACGGGTGCAGCACGCGTGTCGTAGCGAGACAAGTGATAGGTCCTCTGCTAACAGCTGTGGTTCGGCCACATCACGCGGTGGCCGTGCGCACGACTGGATCGGCCTTCTCCTCCTTAATCCACGTCCTTTCTTCAGACGGCTCGAGGAATCAGCGCTCTTTCTGCAAATCACCAGCGCAGCAGGGCTAACTCCCGCATAGTGCCCAACCGGATGATAATCGACGGATCGGGGTCGGGCGACAACCTGAAATGCCCATTCGAGAGCTCACTTCGCCGCGCTCCACGCGGCGCTGAGTTCGTCAGACTGAATGTCGCTGTGAAGGGCTGCGTCTTCTGAGCCAAGGCTCTTGACCTTGCGGCGGAATCCTGTAGTTGGGCGGTCCTTCGCCGCGATGCTGATTGTAGCTGTTGCTCTCCGGGGACCCTTCGGGATTCGGGCTCATTGGAAGAAGACCACTCTCGAGGTGATCCGGAAGCTGCGGCCCGCGCAACGCTGGGCCAAGAAGGATTGCGTTGCTCGTCCTCGTTGTCTCGTCTGTCCACCTCTCGGAAACCGGGCTGCCGGAAAGTGGCCGATGCTCCTGTGGGTTGTGTCTAGCTGGCGCAGCGGGATCGCCCCGTCGCCGCTGAACAGCCGTGCGTCGTACCAGCAAACGCAAGGACTACGAGGTGAACGTCCCGTTGGCCCTCCTGCGGCAGGCCGAATCGACGAAGCGCACGTTCAACGTCGTGCTGGGGTCCATCGCAGGCATCAGCCTGCTCGTCGGCGGGATCGGCATCATGAACATCATGCTGGCCTCGGTGACCGAGCGGACCCGCGAGATCGGCATCCGGCGGGCTATCGGCGCCAAGCGGCGGCAGATCGTCGGACAGTTCCTGATCGAGACCGTCGTCCTCTCGTCCGTCGGCGGGCTGATCGGCATCGCCCTCGGCGTCGGCATCCCCCGCCTCATCACCCACTTCGCCGGCATGCCCACCGTCGTCCCGACCTACGGCATCGTCCTCTCGCTGGGGATCAGCATCGGCGTCGGTATCCTCTTCGGGCTGTACCCCGCCGTCCGCGCCGCGTCGCTCGACCCGATCGTCGCCCTCCGCCACGAGTAGCCGGCCGCCGGGGGCCGCCTGCAGACGGCGGCTACTCCTCTTCCGGCGGGCCGTAGCGGTAGGCCCAGGTGCGGCGGCGGGCGATGAAGACGAAGACGCCGTCGACCGGGTCGTACGCGACGGCGTGGAAGTTCATACTCCCGGGCTTGCCGCCCTCGACCTCCCGTGACGTCCAGCGCCTCGTGCGCGGATCGAACGCGTAGAACCGGTTGTTCGCGACGCCGCCGCCGATGATCTTGTTGCGGCGGTCGTACGCGTAGCCCGGCTCGCCGTGCGGAGACCGCTCGCCCGTCGTCTCGAGCGTCCTGACCGTCGACTTGCTGAAGTCGTCGCGATCGAGCGTCAGCTCCCGGACACCCCCCTTCTTCCCGCGGATGAAGTAGTACATCTTCTGGTTCGGCGGGTAGTAGACCATGTGGTTCGCGTAGCCCTGGCCCGGCGTGCTCTCGACCGTCCGCCCCTTCCGCTCGAACGGGTCGTAGACGCCGAGCTTGTTCTGCATCACGATGATCTTCTTCGACACCGGGTCGTAGGCCGAGGTGGCATAGCCGTGCGGACAGCCGGTCTTCGCGAAAGACCATTCGCCTTTCTCCAGGTCGTAGTGGGCCGCCTGGCCGCCGAAGTACGCGGCGCCGAAATCGACGCCGGCCGCCGTCCCGCCCCCGTACTTCAGCACGATGAACTCGTTCAGGTCGTCCGGGACGCAGAGCATGTCGTAGGTGTGTCGGCTGAGCGGCCGGGGGTACGGCCCCTTCGGGCCCTTCTTCCAGGCGCCGAGCTTCGCGTCGAAGTTCGCCGGCTTCATCAGCCGATGCGGCGTGGGCGGGTAGAGCGCCTTCCACGCCAGCGTCTCGAAATCGAACGCGTAGATCGCGTCGGTGAACGTGGTCGCGTGGCCGCCGCCGAACATGAGCACCCGGTGCCCGTGCGCGTCGTAGACCATCGTGCTGTAGTCGGTGATCCGGGCGACGCGGCCGCGGGACTCGCCCTCCGGCGGCAGCAGCTTCAGCGGGCCGAGATCAAGGACCGTGTTCGGGGCCAGGTTCGCCAGCCTCGGGTTCGGGGCCGGCCCTGCTTCGGGCCTCCTGGCCGCCTGGTCGGCGGCACAGGCCGCCGGGGCCAGCAGCAGCACGATCAGTAGCGACGCCACGGTTCGCATGGGACCTCCCTTCGGAGCAAACAGGCCTGGTTCCGGTTCGATCCGCTCTCCTGTCACCGGGAGCGGGCGCGACCTGACGGCGATTCTCTCGCCGCCCCGGACGCATGTCAAGCCGGAGCGGCGGCCGTCCTCGGGCTTGACGCCGACCGCGCCGAGGATGAGAATTCGCGTGACCGTGTTTCTGAGGAGCAGGAGATGGCGATGAAAGCGCGACGGGGTGCCCGGATCGGCGCGGCGTGGCTGTGTCTTGCCGGCGGACTGGCGCTGCTGGCGGCCGGGGCCGGATGCAGGTCGAATGGGTCGCCGCGCGCGGCGGCGCATCCGCGACTGTTCTTCTCGCGGGCCGAGCTGCCGGCGATCCGACAGCGGGCACGCA
>JAWODX010000650.1:0-11747 GCA_046483085.1 Planctomycetota bacterium | reverse complement strand
CCTCGACCTGTGTGAGTCGTTCCGCAATACGTTCACCAGGGCGGCCGAGGGGGACGCTCGTGACCGCGCCGAATCGATCTCCGAAACCCGCGAGGCGGTCGCCGAACTCCGCAACGACACCAGGGCCCGGTTGTCCGCCGCAACCCCGGACGACCTGACCGCCATCCAGGGCATCGGCCCGAAGACGCAGGAACGGCTCAGCGCCCTGGGGATCGACAGCTTCGCCGCACTGGCCGAGGCGGACCCCGCCGAGCTGGCCGCAGGGCTGGACGGCCGGAGAGCCGGGGTCAAAACGGTCCGGAAGTGGATCGCCTCGGCGAAGAAGAAACAGAGCTGACACAGGAGTGAAACATGCAGATGCCTGCGACGGCGAACGCAAACGCGCCCTCGATGGTCCGGGTCGGCATGGACGACGACACGGTTCGACCGGAGCCGAGCGAGGAATTCGTCGCCACCCCCCAGATCCAGGAGCTGACGGACCGCGCACTGGCGTACCTGGAGGCGGATTTCCCCGTCCATTTCGCCGGCACAGCCGGCACCGGGAAAACCACCCTCGCGTTTCACGTCGCCAGTCAAATGGGACGCCCCGTCTCCCTCATCCACGGGGACGACGAGTTCGGAAGCTCGGACCTCATCGGCCGAGACGCCGGCTACCGGAAGTCCAAGGTGGTCGACAACTTCATCCATTCCGTCCTGAAAACCAAGGAAGAGACGAAGAGCTTCTGGGTCGACAACCGCCTGACCACTGCCTGCGAGAAGGGCCACACCCTCATCTACGACGAGTTCAACCGGTCGCGGGCCGAGGCCAACAACACCCTGTTGACCATCCTGGCCGAAAAGATTCTCAACCTGCCGCGATTGCGGGCCACGGGCGACGGCTACCTCCAGGTCCACCCGGATTTCCGCGCCATCTTCACCTCCAACCCCGAGGAGTACGCCGGGGTCCACAAGACCCAGGACGCCCTGATGGATCGCCTGATCACCATTCACCTGGGGCATTACGACCGCGAGACCGAGGTCCGGATCACCACGGCCCGGTCCGGCGTGGCCCGGGAGGACGCCGAAGTCATCGTCGACATCGTGCGCGGGCTGCGCGAGGTCGGGGTCAGCAATCACCGCCCCACCATCCGCGCCTGCGTGATGATCGCGCGTGTGTTGGCTCACCGGGGCGCTCGGGCCCGCCTGGACGACCGCGACTTCCTGCTGATCAGCCGCGACGTCCTCGGGCGGGACACCGCCCGGGTCACCCACGACGGGGACTCGGTGATGAATGACGAAGTACAGGAGATTATCGAAACCGTGTGCAACGACCGCGCCTGAGACGAATGTCCCGGGCCGAAGCAAAGGGAAGGAGACGAGATGCCCGTACCGAAACCAGCCGTTCGCGGCGTGGAAGACATCCGGACCCACTCGGGCCGGACTGAGGAAACCCGGCTGCCCCACCAGGCGCTGCTGCGCGTCGCGTGGCTCGAAATGGAGAAGCACCGGCGCGTCGAGGAGAAACGCAGCGCGACCCGCCGGGTCCGCAGCATCGAGCGCCGGGTGGAAGAGATCGAGGCGGAACAGGACGAACTCATGAAGAAGGTCTCGGCGGTTCGGCGGCGCCGCGCGGCGGGGCGCGAGGAGCCACGCAGCCCCGGCCACCCGCCGAGCCACAACGGGTTCAGACTGCGGTACTGAACTGCCGCGCTCATGGATACAGAGAGGAGGGCCCGACGATGGAAGTCAACTGCGTGGCCTGCGGGCACCGATTCGACCTCGGTGACAGTTACGACGACTACGAAGGCCCGGTGCGCTGCTGTGTCTGCCACGCGCTGCTGCGCATCCGGACCGAGGACGGGAATCTGCGGTTCGTCGAGCAGATTCGGCCACACGCCGAGCCGGCCTCGACGGCCGGCCCACAGCCCGGAGAGGAGGCAACGACCCAGTGAGCGAGCAAGCGAACGGAAGCTGCCTGTACCTGTATGCAATCGTGGACGCCGGGGAAGCGCTGCCCGACGAGCCGGCCGGGCCGTACGCCCGGCTCGGTCTCAACGGCGGCGGGGTGTACGCCCTGACCGAGGGGCCGGTCGCCGGGATCGTCAGCGGTGTGTCTTCCGGCAAGTTCCGGCCCCAGCGCCGGCACCTCGCCGCCCATCACGAGGTGCTCAAAACCCTGTTCCGCGACGGCCGAACCGTGCTCCCTATGTCGTTCGGGATCGTGGCAGAGGACCGCGACGCCTTCCGGCGGCTGGTCGCCCTGAACGAGGAGGTCTTCTGTGAGGAACTCGGACGGGTGCGCGACAAGGTCGAGATGGGCCTGCGTGTCCGATGGGAGGTCCCCAATGTATTCCAGTACGTGGTCGACACCCATCCCGAGCTGCGACAGCTCCGGGACAAGCTCCTCCGAGGCGGGCGCGAGCCGACCCACGACGAGAAGATCGCCCTCGGCCGCCGCTTCGAACAATTCCTCGACGACGACCGCACCCGGCACGCCCGAACCGTCCGCGACATCCTCGACCCCGTCTGCTCGGAGATCCGCCAGAACGACCCGCGAAAAGAGAACGAAGTGATCAACCTTGCCTGCCTGGTGGACCGCGGCGCCGAGGATTCCTACGAGACCGCCGTCTTCGAGGCCGCCAAGCGGTTCGACGACCACTACGCCTTCGACTACAGCGGCCCCTGGCCGCCGCACAATTTCGTCGACGCAGACCTCGAAATCTAGGAAGGAGCCGAATCCATGCTCGTGGCCGACGACATCCTCTTCTTCCCCTTTCGCGGCCTGCTCTTCGTCTTCAAGGAGCTTCACCACGCCGTGCGGCAGGAGAAGGTGGACGAGGCCGACGCGATCCGCACCGAGCTCGGCGAACTCTACATGATGCTGGACACCGGCCGCATCGACGAGGACGAGTTCGACGCCCGCGAGAACGAGCTGCTCGACCGACTGGAAACCATCCAGGCTGAAGGATCCGCTCCGGACGACGACGGCCCGGCCATTACGAATCAGGCCTCTTCGGAACACGTGGATACTCGGACATGAACCGCCCGGACTTCCTCGACCGGCCCGCCCTCGACCTCATCCTCTTCGGCGGCAAGGGCGGCGTCGGCAAGACCACCTGCGCCGCAGCCGCCGGCGTCCACCTCGCGAACCGACATCCCGAGCGCTCCTACCTGCTCGTCTCCGCCGACCCGGCCCACTCGCTCGACGATTGCTTCGCCGGGTCGACCCCGCCGCCGAATCTGCACCTCCGCGAACTCGAGCCCGCCGCCTGCTTCGAGGAGTTCAAGCGGAAACACCGCGACCCGCTCCAGCAGATCGCCGTGCGCGGCACGTTCCTCGACGAGCAGGACACCGAACAATTGCTCGACCTTTCGCTGCCCGGGCTCGACGAGCTGATGGCCTTCTTCGAGATCGCCGACACCGTGCGGCGGGACGACTCGACCTGTACCCTGGTCGATACCGCGCCAACCGGCCACGTCCTCCGGTTCCTCGAAATGCCCGACCTCATGCGGAGCTGGCTCCAGGCGCTCGACGCGATGCTCGGGAAACACCGCTACATGATGAAACTGTACCGGGGGACCTACCGGGAGGACGACACGGACCGGTTCCTGGGGGAGGTCGCCGCGCGGGTCGGCCGCCTGCGGGCCGTCCTCACCGATACCGACGCCTGCCGCTTCGTCCCGGTCACCCGGCCGGAGACGGTCAGCGTCCGCGAAACGAACCGCCTGCTCGACCGACTGAGTGACCTGGCCATCCCCGTGCACAGCATCATCGTCAATCAACTCATCCCCGCCGGGGGTGACTGCCCCACGTGCGCGGCCGCGCGCCGGGGACAGGGCCGCGAACTGGCCGGACTCGTGAAGGCGCTCTTGTCTGACCACGACGTGTGGGTTCTGCCGAGGATGGGCGCCCAGGTCGAGGGCGCCGACGCGCTCTCCGCCTTCTGGGACCAGGCGCGTCCGGCGCAGGAAGAGCCGCCGCCGGCTGCCGAGGCGCCCGCGGTTCCGGTGCAAGTCTCGAACCCGCCTCCGCTGCCTCCGCCGGACCTGCCCGTGCTGATGTTCGCCGGCAAGGGCGGCGTTGGGAAAACCACCCTCGCCTGCGCGACCGGCCTGCGGCTGGCCGAGCTCCGGTCCGACCGCGACTTGCTCCTCTTTTCGGCCGATCCCGCCCACTCGCTGTCCGATTGCCTGGGCCGTGAGATCGGGCCGGCGGAGACCGAGGTGGCTCCGGGGCTCTCCGCACTCGAAATCAACCCGCAGGCCGAGCTGGACCCGCTCCGGGAGCTCTACATCGACGAGATCCGCCGCGCGTTCAGCGGCGGCGACGGGCTCGCCGGGATCGACCTGGAATTCGACCGCGAGGCGATGGAGCACGTGATGGACCTGTCGCCCCCCGGCCTCGACGAGCTGATGGCCCTCCTCCGGATCATCGACCTGATGGAGGACGGCCGGTACGACACGTTCGTGCTCGACACCGCGCCGACGGGGCACCTGCTGCGGCTGCTCGAACTCCCCGACCTCGCGGAGGACTGGATCCGCGTGATGTTCGACCTGCTCCTCAAGTACAAGAACGTCCTGAAATTGCCCAAAGTGGCCGAGTTCCTGGTGCGGACGTCCCGGCAGATCAAGGCCCTGCGGGCCACCCTGACCGACCCGCGCAAGACTGAACTGAACGCGGTGAGCATCCCGACCCGCATGGCCCTCGAGGAGACGTGGGATCTGGTCGCCGCCTGCCGGCGAATGAACATCCATGTCCCCGCCCTCTTCCTGAACCGGGCGACGCCCCCGAGCGACTGCCCGGTCTGCGGCCCCATTGCCCGCGCCGAGGCGACTATCCGCGAGGAATACGACCGCGCATTCCCGGACATCCCCCAGGCGATTGTCTCGCGGGGCGACGAACCCGTCGGCGAGGAGCGACTGACGAAGCTCGGACGGGCACTGTACCAGCCGGGGCCGAGACGGACGGGGACGAGGCCCGCTCGCGCCAACGAGCGGGCGCCGGTCGCGACCGGAGACCAGAGACTCGGAACATGACACGGGAGGATCAAGCGATGACGGGATTCTATCTCTATTGCGTGCGACATGCCGTCGGCGGCGACCATCCGATCACGGCGCCGGCGATTGACGGGGACGGACACGTCACATGCGTTCCGTTCCGGCGGCTCGAGGCCGTGGTCAGCGAGGTTCCGCTCGACACGTTCGGGTCCGAAGAGATCCAGCGCCGGGCGCAGGAGGATGTCGGGTGGATCAAGCAGAAGGCCGTCGCCCACGAGGCGGTGATCGAGCAGGCCCTGCCGGACGGCGACGATCCTCCCGGGCTCGTCCCCATGCAGTTCGGGATCGTTTGTGAGGGCCGCGACCGGCTGGAGCACCTGCTCGAGGAGAAGTACTCCGTGCTCCTCCGGGCGGCGGACGAGCTCCGGGGGAAACGAGAGTGGAGCGCCAAGGCCTATCTCACGGACGAGGCGGCCCTCGACAGGCTGATCGAGCAGCTCGACCCCCAACTGCAGGAGCAGTGCCGGGAGGCCGCGGCGATGCCGGAAGGAGCAGCGTTCTTCGTCGAGCAGGACATCGAGGAAACGCGGTCTCACCAGCGCGAGCAGCAGATCGCCCGGGCCGCTCAGGCGGCCTACGAGCGGCTCGCCGGGCGCGCCGAGAAAGCGCGGCGGGCAAGGCTCCTCCCCCAGGAACTCACCGGCCGATCCGACCGCATGGTCCTGAACGTCGCCTGCCTGGTTCGGGCCAACCAGGTCGACGCCTTCACGCAGGAAGCCGACGAGATGAACGCCGACCTGCGGGGCAAGGGGTTCGCCCTCGAATATTCCGGCCCCTGGCCCGCCTACAGCTTTACCTCCTTCTGAAGGAGCCGCGATATGCCACAGTGTGCCACAGCCATGCCGGACACGCAGCAAAACGTGACCCTGGCCGAGGCACTCGACTCGGTGCTCCAGACCGGGGTCGTTGCCGTCGGCGACGTGAGCGTCCGCGTCGCCGACATCGACCTCCTGTACCTGAACCTGAAGCTGATGGCCACGTCCATCTCGCGCGCCCGCGAGCTCTCCGGCGGCCGGGCGGCCGTCCCCGCCGGGGAACCGACCGTGGAAGAGCAGCGCGAGATCCGCCGGCTGCAGGCCGAAATCCGCCGCGCCGAAGAGAATATCCCGCGACTCATCGATGCCGATACCCCCGCGCAAACGGAGAAGGGCATCGCGAAGCTCGTCCTCACCCTGATCGAGCTCGTCCGGACGCTCCTGGAAAAGGAGGCCTACCGGCGCGTGAAACAGGGGGCGCTCTCGGCGAGCAAGACCGAGCGGCTCGGGCTCAGCCTGAAGGCGGTGCGGAAAAAACTCAAGGAAGCCCAGGCCATCTTCGGGCTGGAGGACGAGGAACTCAATCTCGACCTCGGCCCCCTGGGCAAACTCATGTGACCACAACCCGCGAGGGAAAGACCATGCAGGTGCGAAACAAGGTCGAATCGCTGGAGAGCGCGACCCTGGCCGACGTCCTCGAGCGCGTGCTCGACAAGGGCCTGGTGATCGCCGGCGACATCAAGATCCAGATCGCCGACATCGAACTCCTCACCATCAAGATCCGGCTGATGGTCGCGTCCGTCGACAAGGCGAAAGAGGTGGGCATCGACTGGTGGGAGCGGGACTCCTACCTGTCTTCCCGGCCACAGTCCGAGCTCGAGAACGAGAACTGCCGGATGAAACAGCGAATCGAGGAGCTGGAACAGGCGGCCGCGATTCCGCCCAGCGGCCCGGGACCGGGCTGACCAGGGCCAGGGCCGCCCCGGGCCTGCCCGGCAGGGGGACGACCTGGACCGCTGCGGCCGGGGCTGACGGTGATGCAGAGAGAGGGGAAGCGAAACGCCGCGACGGAGAAGGCGATGAGCCACGCCAACAGAGGAGCCCCCCGGCGCACCGCAATCCCGGGAGCGCGCTCCGTTCCGACGCTGACCGTGGTGTGCATTGGCGTGGGCCTGTCCGTCGCTGCTACGTTCGTCACCCGCAACTGGGACACGGCCGACAGGGAAAGGCGGTTCCAGACGCAGGCGCGGGAGCACGTCGCCGCACTCAAGGCGGGGGCCAACAAGCGCCTGCTCGTCGTCGCATCGATTCGTTCCCTCTTTGTCGGCACCGAGGAGGTCAGCCGCGACGAGTTCAGGGCGGCGGCCGGGCGGTTCCTCGCTCGCCTGTCGGGCATCCAGGCCCTGGAGTGGATCCCGCGCGTGCCCCATGACCAGCGCCAGGCGTTCGAGGCGGCCACGCAGGCGGACGGGTTCGAGGACTTCCGGATTACCGAGCGGGCCCACCAGGGAGAGATGGTGCCCGCCCGGCGCTGCGACGAATACTTTCCCGTCTATTACGTGGAGCCGCTCGCGGGCAACGAGGCAGCCTTCGGATTCGATCTCGCCTCCAACCCGGAACGGCTCGCCGCGCTCAAACGCTCCAGGGACACCGGCCGGGCTGTGGCGACCGGGCGCATCATCCTCGTGCAGGAGACAGGGAGACAATATGGTTTCATCGTGTACGATCCCGTCTATCGCCGCGGTGCACAGATCGACACGGTCGAGGCACGGCGGGAGAATCTGCTCGGCTTCGCGCTTGGGGTGTTTCGCGTGGGCGATCTCGCCACAGCCGCCACGGCGGATCTGGAGTCCGGAAACGTGGAGATTCGGATTCATGACAACAGCGGCGCGACCGACCGCCGCCTGCTCTACTGTTCGCGGACGGACTCCCCTGCCGGCGGAGATGATCGCGACCGTTCCCGGCTTGCATCCGACGAGCCGGACAGCCTTCACTACGTCGAGACCTTTGATGTCGCCGGGCGCCAGTGGGCTGTTCTCTGCACGCCCGGGCCGGCATTTGCCGACGGTCGATGGCCCTGGGAATCGTGGGCGGCGCTGGCCGCCGGCCTGGCGATCACCGGCCTGGGGGCGGCCTACCTGCGCGCTCTCCTCAAACACCGGGACCGGCTGGCCCGCCTCAACCGGCGGCTCCGCGAAGAGATCGAGAAGACCCGGCTGGCCGCGGAGCAGGCCGAATGCCTGTCGCGGTTCCCCGCGGAGAACCCGGACCCGGTGCTGCGCCTGTCGTCTCGCGGCATGCTGGAATATGCCAACGCCGCGGCCGACCCCGTACTCCCCAGACTCGGGGCGGAGGTCGGCGAGCCGGTCGACGCCGAGTGGCAAGAACGCATCCGCCACGTCTTTGCGGGGGCCCGTGCGGTGGGGATCGAGTTCCAGGCCGGGGAGCGAACGTTCGCCGCCACACTGTCCCCCGTCGTCGACCACGGCTACGTGAACCTGTACGCGCACGACATCACCGAGCGCAAGCGGCTGGAGGAACAACTCCACCTGTCGCAGCGGATGGAAGCGATTGGGCGGCTGGCCGGCGGGGTGGCGCACGACTTCAACAACTACCTCACCGGCATCGTAGGTTACGCCGACATGGTGGCTGAGGAGTTCGAGCCCGAGTCACAACCCGCCGAAGACGTGGCCGAAATCATCCGCTTGGCCCGACGGGCCGCCGAACTCACCGACCAACTCCTTGCCTTCAGCCGCCGGCAGCCGCTCCACCCCGAGGTGATGAACATCAACGCGTGCGTCGAGGACATGACCAAAATGCTCCGGCGCGTGCTCCGTGATGACATCCACCTCGAGTTCGATCCGGCCCCCGACCTGGGCAACGTGCGCGCCGATCCGGCCCGGATCGAGCAAGTCCTCATGAACCTGGCCGTCAACGCACGCGACGCCATGCCCGACGGCGGAGCACTAACCATCGAGACCGCCAACGTCGAACTCGATCAGACCTACGCCGATCAACACGCCAAGGTCACCCCCGGCCCCCACGTCATGCTCGCCGTCTCGGACACCGGCTGCGGGATGGACGCCGAGACCCGCCAGCGGCTGTTCGAGCCGTTCTACACGACCAAGGAAGGCGCAGAGGGTACCGGACTCGGCCTGGCCACCGTCTACGGCATCGTCAAACAGCATGGCGGCAACATCTGGGTCTACAGCGAGCCGGGCGAAGGCACCACCTTCAAAATCTACCTGCCCCGCGTCCAGGAGCCCGTCCAGAAGCCGAGCCGTCCGCAGGACGGTAGGCCGGCGAAAGGCACCGAAACCGTGCTCCTCGTGGAGGACCAGGGCGCCGTCCTCGAGATTGCCCGCCGCACCCTTGAAGGTCGCGGGTACCACATCGTCACCGCCGGGAGCGCCGAGGAAGCCGAAACCGTGTTCGCCCAGCACCCCGGGCCGATCGACCTGCTCCTCACCGATGTCGTCCTGCCCGGGCGGAGCGGCCGCGAGCTCTACGAGCGGCTCAAGCGGCGCCAACCCGACCTCTCCGTTCTCTTCATGTCCGGATACACCAACAACGACGTCCTCCACCGCGGCGTGATCGAGAAAGAAGTCGCCTTCATCCAGAAACCGTTCACCCCCGACAGCATCGCCCAAGCGGTTCGCGCCGCGCTGGGTGAAGGCTGAGTGGTCTCATTCACAAATACGAGGACGAATGATCGTCGGCGGCATTCTCGCCTCGGCCGTCCTCCGCCCAATCGAGCGTTGGTACCGCCGCCGTCTCGGCGGCTGGTCCGGCGGCGTCTCGCCGCCGGATGACGGGCGAGACGCCCGTCATGACAGCCGGCAGGATGCCGGCGGTACGCTGTCGCCACCTCGTTGTCGCAGCGTCGCCATTCGTTGCCGCAATTCACCGGCCAGGGAATACGTCATCGTACTTCCGAATCAGAGCACTTATTGGCCTTCATGTAAGTAATGCACGTTGGTTATAGGGACAAGCCGGCATGTTTGAAGAACCCTCGCAGGAGCACAGTCGCAGACCGCTGACGCTGAAGCGAATCGTCCAGCTCGCACTCCAGGTGGTCGATGTCGTGGGGAATGAAGTTGGCCAGATGCGAATACTTGCTGCGGTTCCAGACCTGTTCGACCGGATTGAGCTCGGGCGCATATGCGGGCAACCACGCGGGCTCGAACCAGTCGGGATGTTTCTCCAGAAGCAGACGGACCGCCTTGCGATGCACGTTGAGGCGGTCGAGCACCAGGATGAACTTGCGGCGCAGGTGCCGATGAACGAGCGTGATGAACTCCATCGTCTGGCGGAAGCGAATGTTGTGGGAATGAATGCGGAAGTAGAGACCGACCCGTCGGCGCTCTGGCGAGATGGTAAGGGCCGCCTCGACGGACAACCGCTCGTGCCGGCCCCAGCTCTTCCTGAGTTCAACGCCTCTCTGAATTTCCGTCGTAAGTCCTTATTTCCCAAGGAGGGGATTCCCGATTTGGGTGTCCCGCGGTAGACTGGGGGCCATGTTTGTACGCAGGAAGCCCAACCGATCCGGCTCGGTCAGCGTCCAGGTGATCGACAAGTCCAACGGCTACCGCGTGGTCAAGACCATCGGTTCGTCTCGCGACCCGGAGGAGCTGGACCGGCTGGTCGAACTGGGCCGATTGTTCATCGCTCGGCACAGCGGGCAGTACTCCCTCGTCGTCCAGATCGTTGAAGTCCCCGTTCGGGTCCTCTTTCCAGTCGCGGTCCGGGTTCTCGGGGATGTTGTGTGGATTCTTGACGTCGTACCGCCAGATCTGCATGCGGACGCTGTCGGGCTGGGGATCCTCGTAGGTGTTCTTCTCCACGCCCAGGATCATCTTCTCGCCTTCCTGGATCAGGTGGTCGGTGAGCCCCGACACCTCGTAGGGGACCCGTTCGCCGTCAACGGTCTTGTAGCGCGTCTCGGTCCGTTCCTCGCCGATCACGGCGATCTTCCACTCGATCTCATGCGACACCTCTTCTGAGGCGCCGGCCGCGTTGATACATCGTACCACAATTTCGACGGTGCGGTCGTCTTTTGTCAGGGAACTCATCTGGCGGCCCTGCTCGTCGTACTGCGTCTCCGGCGGATCGTCGTCGTCCGCCCGGTGCAGGTCGATCTCGGTCCACCACCAGGTGTCCGCGCAGACGCCCGTCCCGGCGGCGGCGGTCTTGCTCACGCTGTGCCAGTTCTCCTCGTCTTTGTACCGCCACTCCACGTCGTAGGCGGTGGCCGGCTTCTCGCCCACTACGTAGGCCGGGGAGACATAGCTCTCCGAGGTCTCCACGGACAGGGGGGTCTTCCCGGATCCGTCGGTCGGGCTGGCCTCCGGCGGGTTGCTGAGCGCGGCCTGGCTGTCCTCGGGGCTCTGCATGGTATTCCCTGCGAGGTCAGCGGCTCCGGTGACCTTGACGGTACAGTTTCCTTCGGGGACGGTCTCGGGGACGTCGACGTGCCCGGTCCAGACCGCATCAGAGGTGTAGCCGTCCTGGGTGAAACGGTGTGTGGACGGGCACGGTCGTCGTCCCCGCCAGCGCCCCCGGCGGCACCTGCGTCGTGCGGATCACCGGCGCGAAGGACACCGTGGGCAACGAACTCACCGCCGAGACCGGCGGGGAGAGCGAGGGCGGCGATGACGACGGCGGCGGCTCGGGCCAGACCGAGATCGAACTCCTGCCCCCTCCGTCGGATCCGGAGGAGGGCGAGGAGGCCGAGCCCGGTTCGTCGGCGATGCAGCTCGACATGCTCACGACCTCCAGCTACGTCTCCCCCGCCTACGTGTTGGGGACCATGTCCGAGAACGTGGTCCGGGTGGAATGGAAATACGCCACCGAGAGCGAGGGCTCTTACCGCGACGTGGCCGTGGCCGGCGACACCTGGTGGGCGACGAACATCGATCTCGAATAGTGGGCGGCACCTGCACCGACGCGGCGCAG
>JAWODX010000602.1:0-4478 GCA_046483085.1 Planctomycetota bacterium | reverse complement strand
CGAAACGGGGAGCACCACTCGTACACGGTGCTCTGGCCGTTTATCAACTGGTCGCACGGCGGCGGCCGGTGGGGCTGGCGGGTCTGGCCGCTCGTCGGACGGTCCAAGGACGAAGGGGAGCCGCCCTACTGGTTCGTCCTCTGGCCGCTGTTCGGCTTTTCGGAGTCGGCCGGCGAGGGCGACCGCGAGGTCCACCGGTACGGGGCCTTTCCGTTCTACCTGTGGCAGAAGGAAGGCGCGGTGACCACGGTCAACATCCTGGGCCCGATCGTCTCGTATTCACGGAACGCGGACAGCGGCCGGACCGAGTACGTCGCCCCGTGGCCGCTCTTCCGCTACGGCTACGGGCCGGAGTACGGCCGGTTCCAGTTGTGGCCGTTCTATGGGCAGGTCCGCGAGCGGCACGTCCGCCGTCAGTACGTGCTCTGGCCGTTCTTCCGCTTCCAGCAGAAGGACACCGACCGATCGCGCTCGCGCGACCGGGCGGTCTTCATGATCTACCGCGAGAAATCGCGCGAATGGCGGACCGAGGACGACCGCGAGCTCTCGACATACGCGAACGCGCTCTGGCCGCTCTGGTACTACCGGCGGGACGAGCTGGGAAACGCGTACCTCGGCGCGCTCAGCCTGTTCGGCGCCCCCGACGCCCAGGGCTGGCGCCGGCTGTATGCGCCGCTGTGGGACCTGTACGAATATGACCGCCGGGCGTACGGCCCGCCCGGCGACCGCCTCACCTGGCGGTCCCACCGCCTCCTCTGGGGCGCCATCGGCTACGAGGAGGACGAGCGGTCCAGCTCGCTCCGCGTCTTCCCCCTCTTCTCGGCCGACCGGCGCGACGGGGCGTTCAGCGGGTTCCACGTGCTCGCCGGGCTGTTCGGGTACGCCGACGACCGGGGCAAACGGACGGTTCGCATCTTCTTCATTCCGTGGACGATCGACATAGGCGACGATGGCTAGCAAACCGACGAAGACGAACGCGGGCAAGGCGTTCATCGCCACCGGGCACGCGATCCTCGGCGGGCTCCAGGGCGCCGGGCACACGATCCTCCTCACCCTGCGCAGCGCCGGGCACGCCGGCCGGTGCTGGCATCGGCGCCGCCAGATCCTCACCCAGATGCTCATCTGCGGGGTGTACAGCATCCCGGTCGCCATGCTCGTCGCGGCGTTCACCGGGATGGTGATCGCGCTGCAGGTGGGGATCGAGCTGGAGAGGTGGGGCCAGGCGCATCGGATCGGGTCGCTCGTCGCGGCGTCGATGTGCCGGGAGCTGGGGCCGGTCTGGGTGGGGGTGATCCTGGCGGCGCGGATCGGGTCGGCGATGGCCGCCGAGCTCGGCAGCATGCGCGTCTCCGAGGAGGTCGACGCGCTGGAGGTCATGTCCATCGACCCGGCCGAGTTCCTGGTCATGCCCCGCCTGGTCGCCCTCACGCTGATGGCCCCCATCCTCACCGTGTACGCCGACCTGATCGGGATCATCGGCGGGGCGATCGTCGGCCGGTACCAGCTCGGCGTCTCGTACCACATGTACTTCCGGCTGGCCCGGCAGACGCTGACCAACAAGGACATCCTGTCCGGGATGCTGATCAAGGCGCCGATCTTCGGACTGGTCATCGCCGCCGTCGGCTGCTCGCTCGGCCTGGGCGTCGACCCGTCCGAGGGCGCCGAGGGCGTCGGACGTGCCACGCGAAGCTCCGTGGTGACCGCACTGATCTTCCTCATCGTCTTCAACTACCTGCTCACCAGTTTCATCCGGTACTTGTGATGATCGAGCTGAACGATGTGCACAAGCGGCTGGACGAACAACCCGTGCTCGACGGCCTGAACCTCCACGTCGAACGGGGCGAAACGATGGTGGTCATCGGCCGGTCCGGTTCGGGCAAGAGCGTCACCCTGAAGCACATCGTCGGCCTGATGCGGCCGGACCGGGGCACGGTGACCGTGGACGGCACCGACGTGACCCGGCTCGACGGCCGGGCCCTCTTCACGCTGCGCCGCAAGTTCGGCATGCTGTTCCAGTCCGGCGCCCTGCTCAGTTGGCTCAGCGTCTTCGACAACGTCGCCCTCCCCCTCCGCGAGCAGACCCGGAAGGAGGAGGCCGAGATCGAGCGGATCGTGCTCGGCAAGCTCGAGCTGCTGGACATGCAGGAGCATGCGCAGAAGATGCCCGCCGACCTGAGCGGCGGCATGCGAAAGCGGGCCGGGCTGGCGCGGGCCGTCGTGCTCGATCCCGAAATCGTGCTCTACGACGAGCCGACCTCCGGCCTCGACCCGGTGATGGCCAGCCGCATCAACCACCTCATCCGGCACGTCCAGCAACAGCTCGGCGTCACCTCCGTCGTGGTCACCCACGACATGAAATCCGCCTACCAGGTCGCCGACCGGATCGCCATGCTCTACGGCGGAAAGATCGTCGAGGTGGGCACGCCCGACGAGGTCCGACATTCCGAGGATCCGGTGGTGCGACAGTTTGTGAACGGGACGATCGAAGGACCGATGGACTGACCGAGGAGGACAGACGATGAGCAACAATCAACTGAGGCGCGAGATGTTGGTCGGCGTTGTGTTCGCCGTGGCCGTGGGCGTCGCATTGCTCGGTACCGTGGCGGTGAGCGGGTTCCAGCTCTTCCGGCCGACCGAAACCTGGCGGGTCCGGCTCGACCGCATCGGCGGCCTCGAAGAAGGCGACGAGGTCTGGATCCGCGGCTATCCCATGGGCATCGTCGACGAGATCCGGTTCAGCCGCCAGGATTACGCCTTCTGGCTGACCCTCAAGATGGACCGCGATGCGCCCATCTTCGAGGGCTACGATATCCGGATCGGCGAACAGTCGGCCCTCGGCGGTCGGTTCCTCAAGATCGACCCCGGCCCCGCCACCGAACCCGCCGACAAGCAGAACCTCGTCGGCAAGGGGAGCGAAGGCGACGTGATGAGCCGCATCGCCGACGTCCTCGGCAAGCTCGAAGAGCCCATCACCGAGGTCAGCGAAGGGCGCGGCAGCATCGGCAAGCTCATCTTCGAGGACGAGCTCTACCGCGACCTGCGCGAGGCGACCTCCTCGCTCCGCACCGTCGCCGACCGCCTCGAAAAGGGCGAAGGCAGCGTCGGCCGACTGCTCACCAGGGACGAGTTCTACGACGACCTGAAGGCCGCGTCGGGATCCGTCCGGACCGTCGCCGAACGGCTCGAACAGGGCCGGGGCACCGCCGGAAAAATCCTCGCCGACGACAAGCTTTACCGCGACCTCGAGCAGCTCGTCGGCTCGCTCAACGTCGTTGCCGCCCGGCTCGAGGAAAAGCAGGGGACCGCCGGGAAACTCATCGGCGACGATACCCTCCACAACGACCTGGCCGAACTCATCCGCCGACTCAAGGACGGCAAGGGCGCCATCGCCCGCCTCCTGCGCGACGACAGCGGCGCCATCGTCGACGACCTCCGCGCCTCGACCACCCACCTCCGCTCGGTCGCTCGCAAGCTCGACGAGGGCTCCGGCACCCTCGGCGCCCTGATCAACGAGCGCGGGCTCTACGAGAACGCCGACGCCGCCGTCGCCGACGTCCGCGACGGCAAGGGCACCCTCGGCCGGCTCTTCACCGACGACTCGCTCTACAACAACGCCAACGAGGCCGCCGAGAACCTGAAAGCCGCCGCCACCAAGGCCCACACCGGCGACGGCACCCTCGCCCGCCTGCTCAACGACCCCGAGGTCTACCAGAAGGTGAAACAACTGCTCGGCCGGGCCATCGCCTCCATCGAAAACGCACGCGACAGCGCCCCGCTCAGCGCCATCACCAGCTTCCTCACCGGCCCGTTCTGAACGGCCGCCAGCGCAAAGGAGCACGACATGGCAGAACACGTCTCGCTCGACATCAGCCACGACGCCGACGTCACCATCATCTCCGTCCGGTCCCCCCGCATCCCCGTCGAGGCCAGCGACGCCTTCGAAGAAAAGGTCGTCCAGACCGTCCGCCGCCTCGGCGAGCCCAAGGTGCTGCTCGACTTCGGCGGCGTCGAGTTCCTCTCCAGCGCCGTGCTCGGCAAGCTGATCAAGCTCAACGGCGCGGTCAACGACCGCGGCGGCCAGCTCATCATCTCGTCCCTGTCCGAGAAGATCAACGAGGTCTTCCACGTCACCAACCTCGACCGCCTCTTCCGCATCTGCGGCACGAAGGACGAAGCCCTCAAGACCTTCGACTGACCCCCGCGCGGAGAGGAACTCAACCACAACGAAACGACGGAGCGACCCCGGGCATATGTCAGGGCCCTCCTGCCATGATTGACTCGGAACCGGGGCCGTTCTATAATCGCGATTCGAGCGGGTATACCGGTCTGTCAAGGTTCGGCCCGGGGCGGCCGACTCCGTCGGAGGCGCGATGAGGGCAGTTCTGACCGCGACTGGCGGCCCGGAGAGCGACCGCCAGTGGCCGATCGATCCGGACAACCCGGTCGTCCTGGGCCGGGGCGACCAGGCCGACCTCGTC
>JAWODX010000594.1:0-5524 GCA_046483085.1 Planctomycetota bacterium | reverse complement strand
CTGGCCTTGCCCCTGCCCTTGGCCTTGCCCCTGCCCTTGGCCTTGCCTCTGGCCCTGTCCCTGCCCCTGCCCTTCGCCCTCCCCCTCTCCTTGACCGGGGGCTTGACCGTGGCCGTGCCCTTCCTTGCCTTGTTCGGGAATGCCTTCGCCGTGACCGGGCTGTCCGTCGCCCGGTTCGCCGGGTGCCTGGTCGCCGGGCTGTCCCGGCTGAGGCTCTCCTGGTTGGCCGGGTTGGGGGTCTCCCGGCTGGCCGGGCGGGTGCTCGCCGGCCTGTCCGGGTCGTCCACCTTGGGGGTCGGGCTGCCGGCCCGCGGGGTGATGCTGATCGGCCTCTTCCTGGGCGTCGTGCACGGCGTCGTCGAGGTTCGTGGCCAGCTCGTCGAGCTTGCGGGCGAGCTGGTCGCGCTCGTTCTCTTCCAGCTCGTCGTTCTGGCGGACTTCGTCCGTGATCTTGTCGAGCTCCTGATTGACCCGCTCTTCTTCCTTGACCAGCCGTTTCAGCGCGCGGTCCAGGTCTTCGTTCGGGTTCGGCCGGTCTGCATCGGGCGGGTGCCGGTCGGCGTCGTTGTCGGTCTCTTCTTCGAGGCGGTTCCCTTCGCCGGTCGGCGGGGCCTCGGCCGGTCCCTTTTCGAGTTCCCGGGCGAGCTCTTTGAACGGGTCCTCGGCGGCGAGTTGTTCGATCTCGTCCGGGCGGAGAGGCGGGATGCCGTCATCGGGTTCCCGGGCGGTGCGCTGGACGGTGACCCGCCGTTCGGCGGTCCGGCTGTGCTGGGGGTTTCGCGGCTTGTTGTCGGCGGCCTCGGCGTAGTACTTGATGAGGTCGCCGCCCCGGGCGCCCATGCGTTCGACGAGTTTCGCCCACCTGGACGGGAGGCGTTTGGGCGGGCTCTCGGGCGGGCTGTTCTCGGGGAAGAGGGTGAGGGCGCGCTTGCCGCCGATCCGGCGGCCGTCCCGTTCGACCCAGTAGTGGAGGGTGACGGAGCGGATGCCGAACTCGTCCTCGGCGTAGGTGGCGACGGCGAAGACGTCCTTCTCGGACAGGCGGATGTCGTCGCTCGCCGGTTCGGTGAACCGGATGGTCGGCGGGGTGTCCTCTCGGGTGCGGATGGCGTACCGGGCCTCGTTCGGCAGCTCGAACCCGTCGGTGTCGCGGAACCAGAGGCCGTAGGCTCCGGGATGGCGGACGATAAACGAGGCGGAGAAGCTCGTGCCGTCGGGGTGGACGTGGGCGGTGGCCGCCACGTGCTCGATCCGCGGCTCGGCGACCGGCTTGTTCGTCGTCGCGGTCACCGTCACCAGGGTGCCGGGGAACGCGTTGATGTTCCCGTTCGACCGCTGCTCGTCCGGTCGGAGCCCGGTGTACGCCGGGTAGCGGTCGTAGCGAACGTCCACGTTCGTGATGGCGGGAACGTCGACGACGTGGAGCGCGTAGGTCTTCGACCGGTCGTCGCCGGCCACGACGTGATAGGTGATGTCGTCCTGCACGTTGTCGCCGGCCAGCGTCCACGTCCAGGGCCCCGACCCTTCCGGGCAAGCCGCGGTCAAGCGGTGCTCGCCGCTGTTATCCGCGTACACGACGTACGCCTCGGCCGGCCGGTCGCCCCGGATCCTCGCCTGGAAGGTGACGTCCTGGCCGCGGAGGACGGGTTCGTTGCCGGGCAGCACGTCGCCGGCGATCCGCGTATTGGTCGCGGGCGGGCGGGCGGTCGTCGGCGAGAGGATGCGGTGGAGCGAGACCGAGAACGTGTTCCAGTTGAGCAGTGCCGAGATGAAGGCCACAGCGCACCCGACCAGGACGACGGCGGCCATGCGCATGAGGAGCGGGGTGTTGGCGACCTCGCAGGGGTGGACGAGGCCGAGCTTCCTGGCCGCCCGTTTGCCGACGGCCTTGGCCACGGCCAGGTCGGTCTGGTTCCGCACGCCGCGCCGCTTGATCTCCAGGTAGGTCACGAGCGCGTGGCGGAAGTCGGGGTACTTGAGCTCGATGCGGCGGGCCATGTGCAGGGCCTGCCGGCGGCGGAGGAAAAGGATCACGAACGCGCCGAGCCCGATCACCACGATCGAGGCGAGCGCGCCCAGGATCGCCAGCCGGGCGTCGACGCTCAGGCCGGTCCCGTGGTCCGACGCGACGAGCCGGTCGACGTGCGCACCGGCGGTGACATAGGCGATGGCGAACCCCGCCAGCCCGATCAGCCCGGTGGCCAGCATGATCCACCGGTCGTAGACGCTGATCCGCCCCACCAGGCGGTCGACCAGATCGCGTTTCCGCTTCCTGGGCGTTCTGGAAGGCACAGCCGTCTCCGCGCGGTCCTTCCCCACCACTAATATACCCCATGAGCAGACGCTTCACCAGCCCGATGGTTCCAACCGGTCTGTAAAAAGATGCGCGGGGGCCGCGCCGCGGGTCGCGCGAAAAACAAGGAAGGGGCAGCAAGGCGGCCGTCGCGGTTCTTCGCGCGGCTCTGCTGCGCTACTCCGGGTCTTCTGCGGCCTCCGGTTCGGCGGGCGGCTCGACCTCTTCCGCCCCTTTCTCTTCCTGAGGGGCAAACAGGACTGCGCCTTGTTTCACGACCACGTCGCACTCCGTCATCAGCCCGACGTAGGCCAGCGCCAGTCCGGCGGGCGCCTTGTTGAGCTTGAGGTGGAACCGCCTGCCCTGCGCCTCGGGCATGAGGATCAGGTTGGCCCCGAGGAGCTTCCGCAGGAAATGAAGCGCGTCTTCCAGCTTGGTGTTGACGAAATCGAAGCTGACGGGCTTTTCGAGGGCGGCCTTCAACGCCGGCAGCTCGGCCCCGGGCGGAACGGACAGCGGCTCGAGCGCCTTGAACCCCTTCACGAATTCCGGCCCCCCCACGCACATCGTGCGGTTCGCCGTCGCAAACTTCGCGTCGACCAGCCCGGCCAGCCACTTGATCGCGTCCCTCGACGGCATCTGGTTGACTCGCAACGTGACCGGCGGATTTCGCTCCCGCAGCTTCGGGTCGATCACCAGGTCGGCGTGGCAGATAGAGCGAAGGAACACGAGCGCCTGGACCGCGGGGGTTTCGTGGAAATCGAAGCTGACCGGTTTTCGCAGTTGTCTCTCGAACGCCTTGTCGGCTTTCTGCTCGTCGTCGTCGCCGCCGAAGCCCATCTTCTGCAGGCGTTTCATCGTGCCCTTGTCGATGAGCCCCTTCTCGACGAGTTCCTCGAGTTTTTCGCGCAGGGCTTTATGGCCCCGGATCTGAAACGTGAGCATCTTGCCGTCCGGCCCGCGGATCTTGATCGTGCCGGCGTCTTCCTCAGGCCCCCTGCGCATCATCATCACCCGGTGGGCCGGCTCATCGCCGAGGAAGCTCGGGAACGCCCGGTCCGCGGCCGGCGCCTGCTCGGTCGCCCCGAGCGTGACGCGGACCGTCTGGCGCTTGGTGCGGCGGATCAGTTCGATCTTCACCTCGATCCCGGGCGCCGTGTACCCGATCAGCTTCCGCAGTTGTTCCGTCGACAGGATAATCTGATCGTCGATCCTGGTAATCACGTCGTTCTTCTGGATCCCGGCCTCGCCCGCGGGCGAACCCTCCTTCACCAGCGTTACGAGGACCCCTTCCCCGCGCTGGAGGCCGAGTTGGTCGGTCAGCGCCTCGGGCACGTCGCCCACGCCGATTCCCAGGTGGCCGTATTTCCCGCCGTCATTCGCGCCGAACGCCGACGCACCGGCGAGCACGAGCCCGACCACCGCGAGCAGCTTCCATGTCCTCATCGCTCTCACTCCTTTCCAAAAGCGCAGATCGGCCGAGCGGTCCTCACTCGAATCCGACGAGGCGGTACGTGGTATCCCGTTCGAGCCACCGGATCTCGACGTCGCCCTCCGGCGACGCGAGCCGGTAGACGGTGTCCTGGTCGATGCGCGCCGCGGTGCCGTGTCCGCCGGGGCTGTCCCAGGCGACGCGGGCCGTCTCGCCCTCCGCCCGGCCGACCGTCAGGCTCGGTTCCGCGGGCGCCGCGGCCGCCGGGACGGGTTCATCAGGCATCGGTCGGACCGCGACCGCGGGGCCGGTGTTGCGCCCGCTCCGCGGCAGGTGATGGCCGACGAGGCCGGCGGCGAACATGAGGGCAGCGACCGCGGCGCCGGCCGCGACCTTTCGCCAGGGGGCAAGGCGGCCGGGCGGCGGCTCCGAGACCGTTCGGGGCAGCGGCGAGAGGGCGGTGTCCAGCAGCCCGTGGATGGCGGCCTGTGTCGCCAGGTACCGGCGGCAGGCGGGGCAGGCGGAGCAGTGCTCGTCGACCCGGCGGGAATCGTCGGCCGAGGCCTCGCCGTCCAGCCGCTTCGAGATCAGGCGTTCCGCGGTCTCACAGTTCATCGATCTGGTCTCCGATTCGTGCGGCGAGCGTCTTGCGTGCCCGGTGCAGTCGGGTCTCGACCGTGGACACCGGCACGTCCAGCGCGGCGGCGATCTCCCGGTACGACCGGGAGTGCATGTACCGCATGAGGATGGCCTCGCGGTACTCGGGCCGGAGGTCCATGACGGCGTCGAGCACGGCCCGGCGTCGCTCGTCCCGGACGAGCCGTTCGAGCGGGCCGGGCGCCGCGTCGGTCCGCCGGCCCGCGCTCGTGCGGCCTTCCGCGCGCCGCAGGTCCAGCGCGGTATGGCGGGCCACGGTGCCCAGCCAGGCGCCGAGCCGGTCGGGCCGGCGAATCTCCCGGATCGAAAGGAGCAGCCGGAGAAAGACCTCCTGGACGGCGTCGGGCAGGAGGTGCGACCGGCCGAGCACGCCGGTGCAGACGGCGACCACGAGCCCGCGGTGCCGATCGAAGAGCCGCGCGACCGAGGCGGTGTCGCCGCGGCGAGCCGCTTCGAGCAGCGCCTCGTTATCCGGCCGGCCCGGGCCGTCCCGCCTCATCCCGCCTCCTCGACAAACCGTCCATAAGGGTAGACTATCGAGAGCGCGAAAACTTGCAACAATCTCGCAAAAACAGGGCGTCAGTCGGGAACGCCTTGATGAGCAGCAGGCCGGCCATCGAATAGAGCTCCTTCGTCGGCGTGCCCATGTCGGGGCTGAACTCGCCGGCCAGGGCGTCGACCGGCATCAGCTCGAGGATTGCGTGGCGGAAGACGCCCTGCCATCCATTGCAGATCCGGCGGCAGGCCACCGGCGAGAGGATGCGTTCGTACTCGTCGAACAGGTCATTTTGTCGCGGGTCGGTCATGTGCCGCATGGAATGCATAACTCATTATTGGGTAGAGCGTTAATACTACTAGAACAGTTGATTTTGAAGATGGAGAAGTAAGTCCATTTGAGGTATTTGGCGATTCAGTACCTACTTCTAATGTATTCCTTGAATCTACTGATGCTATTAGCGGCAGCAATAGTTTATTCGTTAGAGAAGGATATGATACTGAATGGGATTTACAGGCAGATAATGATGTAAGTATTGACAGCGTTGAAAGAGCAAGTTTCACAACTAATCCTTATGAATTAACTTCAACTGATGGTACACAAGTTTACAAAGTCGAATATGAAAATGATGACCAAGATAATTTAC
>JAWODX010000545.1:0-4038 GCA_046483085.1 Planctomycetota bacterium | reverse complement strand
CCGGCCTCGAGCGGCTCCTTCTTCTCGCCCACGCGGCCCCAGGTCCCGCAGCCGCCCGCGAGGAGTGCCTCCTTGTTGTGCGCGTCGTAACAGAGCGCGCCCCACATCGGCCAGGCCCGGCCGTCGCTGCAGGGCGACGGATTGAAGTCGGTCGACCGGTCGGTCATCCGCAGCTCGCCGGGCAGCGGCTCCCACTTCCACGTCGCCGGGTTCAGGAGCCAGCCACGCACGGGCTTCTTCCCGCTGCCCCGGCCGCCGTGCAGGAAGAGGATCTTCTTGAGCGCCGGCATCCAGAGGTACCCGACAGACGGGTCCGGGCCGCTGGCGGTCAGCGCCCCCTTCGGGTAAACGCTCTGGGTCTCCGCCCATTGCCGTACGGTCGGGTCGTACAGGAAGACCTTCGTGTGGTCCTCCACCGACACGTGTCGGCCGCGGTAGTTATAGCACGGCCAGATGAACCCCCGCCCGATCGACGGGATCCACTCGAACTTCGCGTGCGCGCCCATGATCCCCGGCTGCCCGTCGTGAAGCACGACCCACTGGTTCGCCGGGAGGTCGAGCGCTTCAGCCGCGCCGGCCGCACCCACGCACAGGACCGAAAGCAGCATCACGCCCATCGCCGTCCCCGCCGCCCGGCCGCCCTGAGCCGCCAGGCCGCACAACACCAGGCCCCATTCCCATCGCATTCCGATCCTCTCCCTGTCCGTTCTCCGGTGAGGGACCCGCCGCCGACCGCCCGGCACTTACCGAACGCCCCCGGCGTCCACAGAACAGCAGTCTATCACCATCGACATCCGCCGCAAAGGCGGCCCGAAACCGGGCGACTGATCCGGCCGCCCGACTGCATCTCTCCCCGCCCGCTCAGTCCGCGCGGTACTTGACCTGGCCTGCGACGATGGTCATGAGAACCGGGATGTCCTTGATGGCCGCCGCGTCCTCGGTCAGGATATTGCGGCCCAGGACCGCCAGGTCGGCGAGCTTGCCGGGCGTGATCGTGCCCTTGGCTCCCTCTTCGAACGCTGCGTAGGCTGCGTTGGCGGTGAACCACCGCAGCGCTTCGCCGGCGTCGACCCGTTGCTCCTCCGCCGGATGGTTGACCGCGCAGTGGATGCCGAGCAGCGGGCCGAGCGGAGTGACGGGGCTGTCGGAGCCGCCGGCGATGGTGGCTCCGTGCTCGAGCGCCAGTCGATGCGGGTGAATCCCGCGCCACCGCTCGCCGAACCGTGCGTGGTACATCGCCATCCGGTAGTGTAGGAACGCGGGCTGCGTCGAGCAGACGATCCCCCGCCGCCCCATGCGCTCGAACTGGTCCGGGGTGGTCAGGCCGTAGACGTGCTCCAGGCGGAGCCGGTGGTCGTCCTTCGGATGAGCGTCGAGCGCGCTCTCGTACGCCTGGAGCCCCTGCTCGATGGCCCGCTGGCAGGTCGCGTGCAGGGCGATCTGGCAGCCGCGCCGGTGCGCGTCCAGCACGAACTCGTTCAGTTCGTCGTCGTCGAAATACAACAGGCCGTTCGTGTCGGGCCGGTCGGAGTAGGGCTCGAACAGCGCGCCGGTGTACGAGCCGGGGGCGCCGTCGAGGGTGATGCATCCGCCGACCCGCGGCAGGCCGGCACTCTCGATCTTCGCGAGGTCGGTCGTCTGCCACCAGGGGACCGTGTGGATGGGCAGCGCGGCCATCCGGTCGACGAGTTCGGCGTACTCGTCGCCGGTGGTTTCGTCGGAGCCTTCGAGCACCTGCACGGTCGTCAGGCCGACGCGGAGCGCCTCCCGGGCGGCGACGTCGAGGGCCTGTTCGCGCATGGCCGGGTCTTCGAGTACGGCGACTTTTTTGGACGCGGTGCCCTGGGCTCGCGCGCGGAGGACGCCGGTCGGCTCGCCGCCTTCGGCGTCGGCGCCCGGGGTCTCGGCGGTGAAGCCGAGACAGTCCAGCAGCTTCGAGTTGACGACCGACGCGTGGCCGTCGTCGCGGATGAGCTGGACGTAGTGGTCGGGCGCGACGGTGTCGAGCTCGTCCTTCGTCGGGAGGCGCAGCTCCCGCAGCAGGTTCTCCTGCAGGCCCCAGCCGCGGAGCAGGGTGCCCGCCGGCTACTCCCCGGCCCACCGGCGCACGAGGTCCTGGATGTCGGCGATGGACTCGACCTCGCGCAGGCCCGTCTCCGCCTGGAAGACGCCGGTCTCCACCAGGTGGCTGTGGGCATCGTTGAACCCGGGCACGAGGGTCTTGCCGGTCAGGTCGAGGACCTCGCCGGCCCGGTCCTTCAGCGGCGCGATCTGGGCCGGCGATCCCAGGGCGCGGATCGTATCGCCTTCGATGGCGACGCTGCCGAGGCGGCTCGTTCCGCGCTCGACATCAACGACGGCTGCGTTATCGAGGATCAGGCTCGGCTGCACGGCCCTCGCCCTCCTTGCTCTCTGCCGGCGGCGTCCCCGCCTTCTTCACGACGACGTCGGCGAAGAGCCCCGTGAAGTCCTGGTTCGGATTACAGACGTCCACGCTGCCCCAGTAGTGTCCCTCGGCGACCGGCTTGAGCTCGAACGTGACGGCCAGCGATTCGCCCGGCGGGACGGTCTTTCCGAACTCCCAACTGCACTGGTCGATCAGCGGGACCTGGCGCGTCTCGGTGGGCTCCGGATCCGTGCTCACGACCTGAAACCCGGCGAGGAACGAGTTGTCGATGTCAATACTGTCCAGGGTTACCGGCTCGTCGTGGGGGTTGGTGGTCTCGACCACCAGGGCAACGGTCGAGCCCAGCTCGACCTCTGAGGGGACCGAGAAGGTCGCGTCGAGGACCGGCAGCTCCCGAACGAACCAGAACCAGATGCCGAGGACAACGACGGCCGCGACGGCGCCGGCCACGATCAGGCAGCCGGTGAGCGCTCTGTTCATCGGATCCCTTTCGAACTCGCTCTTTCCCCGTTTTGCCGCGACCCGTTCCGGCTGGCGGAGGGCGTATCACGGTCACTTCGGCAATCCGATGTGCAGCATAGAGCGACCGGACGAGCTTTTCAACTCGACGGACATCCGGCCCGGGGCGTCGTCTTCGAGCAAGCCAAAGCTGCCGGCCATCTTCTCGGTGAGGTCGTGTGGCTGCTGCGCGTAGACCGCGACGGCGAGCCGCCCGAACCACGCTCCCGCCTTCGCCCGAAACGTGCGCTCGCCCATGGCGTGAAAGCGGCCCGGGCGGAGCTCGGCCGGAAGGGGTTCGCTGGAGACGAACCCCACGTGGTCGCTGAGATTCAGCCAGTGCCTGCCGCGATGCGACTCCAGGCGCATGGGAAATCCCTGGATGGTCGCCGCCCTGTAATGGAACGGCGATCGGATGCGCCAGGACCCGTCCTCGGCGGCCCGGAACGCCGTGCAGTACAGGGTGGCCTCGTCGGGCAGCGAGACGACGGCGACGTACTGCGTGATCCCGTCCTTGCGCGACCGCGTGTAGCGCACCCGCATGCCCTCCCCGTCGTGCGTGCTCTTCGCCTCCAGCAGTCTGATTTCGGACCACCGCGGCGGCCGACCTGCCTGCTTGTCCGGGGCCGCGGGGGTGATTCGGAGCCCGCCGGCGTCTCGATCACACGGGAAGAAGAACGGCGGGTCGGTGAACGTGCTGTCCCCTTCGGGCAGGACGTAGATCGGCTGATGTCGCTTGTGCCACGAGACGCTGACGCATTTCTTCGGCGCCCGGTGGATGGCGACCTGGACGTGGGGGAAGACGTAGACGCCGAGCGATTTCTTATGCGCCTCTTCCATGGAGATCGGCTCTTGGGCGTCCGCGTGCTTGTGACAGAGGTAAGAAAATGCCCATTTGTTGGGCTTCGTCGTGTTGTTGCCGAAGTTCGAGTAGCCGAGGGCGCCGGTGCCGACAGCGAGCTGGCGCTTGAGCGCCATCTGGATTCCGCGGCTCTCGAAAGCGCCCGCCGCGGCCTGTCCTCGGGACAGGCGCTGCCAGCAGAGGTACTCCGTCTGGGCGTAGCTCTTCCACGACCAATCCTGGCCGGTGGGGAAGAGGATGTCACCGTCCCAGAGATAAAGCGCCCGGGTTA
>JAWODX010000165.1:0-7171 GCA_046483085.1 Planctomycetota bacterium | reverse complement strand
CGAGGACAACCGCGAACTCGGTACTGACCTCGGCGAACCGATGCCACAGGACCGCTGGAGGGGCTGTTTGCCAAGCGCACAATGTGAGCGGCCGACCATAATCCGTTGATGCACCCCGCCTGTCGGAAGGGACAGAAAAGGGTTGCAGCGGCGGCGGCTGTCTGTTACCATCCCTGGTGATCGGCGCCTGTGGCTCAACTGGATAGAGCACCGGCCTCCGGAGCCGGGGGTTGCAGGTTCGAATCCTGCCAGGCGTACCATCCCCCTCGGGTGGCTTCTCTTCGTCGAGTCCTCTGCCAACCGGTGTTGCGCAACTCAGGCGGCGGGGGGCAACGGTACGGGCGATGCCTGTCGGGCTGCGTAGCGGACCGCCTCCGTCCAGCCGACGCGGCGGGCGAGGGCGACGGCCCGGTCGAAGTCGCGGCCCACGTGCTCGGGGGCGTGGGCGTCGGACCCGAGGCAGATGGGGACGGCTCGCTGGTGGAGCAGCCGGAGGATCGGCTGGGAGGGATACTGTTCGCCGACCGGTTTGTGCCAGCCGGCGGTGTTGATCTCGACGGTCATTCCGGCCTCGGCGGCGGCGTCGGCGGCTGCCGCGACGGCGTCGGTCACGTCGTCCGCCGGGCGATAGCCGAACTTCTTGACCAGGTCGAAGTGGCTGACGATGTCGAAGCGGCCGCTGCGGGCCATCTCGGCGAGCAGCTCGTAGTAGCGCCGATAGACGGCGGTCACGTCGGCCGCCTCCCAGCGGTCGCGATACGCCGGGTTGTCGATGTTCCAGCCGTCGACGAAGTGAACGGCGCCGAGCAGGAAATCGTAGTCAAACGCGTCGGTGAGGCGCTCGATCTCATCCATCCGATCGGGGATGAAGTCCGCTTCGCCGCCGATGAGCACGCCGATGCGTCCGGCGTATGCATCGCGGAGCCGCTGCGCCTCATCGAGGTAGAGGCGGAACTGGTCGCGGTCGAGGTTGATCTTTTCGTCGATGGGGATGGTGACCGGCATGTGGACGGCGAACCCGACCTCGGACAGCCGGGCGGCGATGCCGGCTTCGACGTAGTCGGCCATCTCGCCGGCGGCGTGGCCACACCATTTCGTGTGGAGGTGATAGTCCGCCGGGCGGGGGAGGGGACCGGCTGCTTCGGGCTGGGTGCTCAAGGGGCTCTGGCCGCCCTACAGGAGGTCGTCGATCTCTTCCTGGTCAAGCGCGTCGAGCTCCTCCTCTTGCTCGACGTCCACTTCCACGTCGTAGTCCATGGCCTCGTGGTTGTGGACGAGGTGATCGAGTTCCATGAGCAGCTCGATGAACTGCTGGTTGTCGATCATGGTCTCTTCGAGCATGATGAGCCCGAGCATTTTGCGCGGTTCGCCTGACTCTTCCAGTGCCCGCTGGATCTCCAGCGCCCGCTCGACGTCCTTCTTCGTGCAGTAGCCTTTCTGGACGGCCATCTCGCCGAACAGTTTTCTGGCGGTGCCGATGTCGTCGTTCATTGTGCGGTCCCCCGGATCACTTCCGGATGAGCATGTTGTCCCTGTGAACGGCTTCGGTGTAGGCGGCGTCGCCCAGCGCCTCGCGGACCTGGTGGCTCTGCATGCCGCGCACCTCGTTGAGTTCGGCCGCCGAGAGGTTCGTCAGTCCTTGCGCGAACGCGCGGCCGTCGGGGCCGGCGATCTGGACGGTGTCGCCCTGCTCGAACGACCCGCTGACCGAGACGATGCCCGAGGGCAGGAGGCTCTTGCCGCGCTCGACCAGCGCCTTCTTCGCGCCCTCATCGACATGAATTGTACCACGCGAGGTCCGGGCCGCAAACCATCGTTTCCAACTCGGCGTGCGGCGGGGGCGGGGCAGGAAGAACGTGCCCAGCTCGTCGCCGGCCATCAGGCGCGGGAGCACGTCGGGCGCGCCGCCGTCTGCGATGATCGCCGCTTCGCCCGCATCGGTGACCAGGCGGACCGCCTCGAGCTTCGAGCTCATGCCGCCCGTCCCGAGCGCCGTCTTTCGGCCGTGGTCCAGCGCCAGCGTCTCGTCGGTGACGCGCTCCACGCAGGGGACCACGTGGCCGCCGTCGTCGAGGAGGCCGTCGACGACCGTCAACAGGACGAGGAGCTGGACGCCGAGCAGGGACGCGACCAGGGCGGAGAGCAGGTCGTTGTCGCCGAACCGGATCTCGTCGACGCTGACCGTGTCGTTCTCGTTGACCACGGGGATGGCCCCGAGCTCGAACAGCGCGTTGAGTGCGTTGCGGACGTTCAGGTATCGCGTGCGGTCGTCGAAGTCCTCGCGCGTCACCAGGATCTGTGCGGCGTGGTGGCCGTGCCGTCGGAAGCACCGGTTGTATGCCTCGATGAGGTGGCTCTGGCCGACGGACGCCGCGGCCTGGAGCTCGGGCAGGGCGCTCGGGCGCTGCGCCAGGCCCAGCTCACCGACCCCGGCGCCGATCGCGCCCGACGTGACCAGGACGACCTGGCGGCCGCCGGACACCACCTTGTCGATCTGCTCGGCCAGCGCCGACACCCGGTCCGCGTCGAGGGTGCCGTCCGCGCCGGTGACGACCGCGGTCCCGACCTTGACCACGACGCGCTCGACCGCCGCCAGGTATTCGCTACGCTCCATCGCCATTCCTGTGTCTGAATGATGTGGTGCCCGGATCGTAGCGCCCGGCTCCGAGGGTGTCAAGCAGGCGATTCGCGGGCGTTCGGGGCACGGGATGGCGGGACCAGTGACGCCGGGCGCTTCGACGTCGCGGCCCCCCGGCAGAGCTCGCCGGCCGGCGAAAGCCCCCCGCGCGAATGCCGGATTTGGCCCCGGCAACCGGGCTTTCTCCTGCAAATCTACGACACTTGCGCCACCGATTGCCCGCGGGAGTACGGCGAACGACGTAGGGTCTGTTTGTCAGCCTGCTTCGCAGTCGGCCATCCGGCAGGCGCCGCACCCGAGGCAGCCCGCCTGGCGGCAGTCGTCCGTCCATTCCTGCTCCCGCGCCCGTTCGCGCTCCCGCAGCAGGAACTCGCGCCGGACGCCCACGTCGATGATCGACCACGGGAGCAGTTCGTCCGGATCGCGGGTCCGCAGCGCGAACTGCTCGACGGGGCGGTGAACCGTGGATGGCCGGCGATTGCGGGCGGCGGCCTGGCGCCTGCTGAATGAATCGTGGAGATACGGCAATTGGGCCGACAGGAAACGTCCGATAATCATTCTTATGGGAAATTGCGAGCGGGCGAAGGCGACGAATCGGGGCCGGTTGGGCTAAGAAATTATCTCAAAAGGTGGGGCGGAGATTCCTGTCCGCCATCTGGCAGGCAGGAATGCCTGCCCCACCGACTGTTGAGACAGTCTCTGGACGCGAGAGACGCGCGGGGGGACCGCTACGATTCGGCCTCGAGGATGGCTGCGACCCGGCTCTGGGCGCTGACGAGCGACCAGACGGAGGCGCGGAAGACGTCGAAGTTGAGTCCTTCGCTGAAGATGCGATGCGAGAGGTAGAGGGTGTCTTCGTCGGGGACGAAGTAGAGGCTGACGCCGTGCGAGCCGATGGTGTTCATGATGTCGGCGGCGCGCTCGCGGAATTTGAGGCGGATGTCGGGCGACCAGTCGCGGAGGAGGCAGACGTCGACCCAGGCGTCCTTGACGAAGCAGGCGAAGCCGTCGAGAGACTGGGGGCTGTCGTCGAGGCTGACGGTGAAGTGGACGGCGAGGTCGTCGTCGTCGAAGCTGCCGGTCTGCTGGATGTTCGAGGCGGCGAACAGGCGGAGATAGTCGAGGATGCGCTCCATGTTGCGTTCCGACTCGAACAGCTCGCCGCCCTGGGAGTCGTCGGGCTCGTCGTACGGGATGTCGTCGAAGTCGTCGGGGGGATGGACCATGGGTGGGCCTCCGGGCCCGGTCAGCGGAGGAGCGGCTGGTAGACTTCTTCGAGCCGCCGGCCGTCGACCACGATGTGGTTGATGTTGATCTGCTTCAGGATCGCGATGACCTCGGGGAGGTCGAGTCCCCAGTCGGACGCCCACAGGATGATGCCGAGGTTTTCCCAGCCGACGATGAGCCGGTCGGCGACCCGGCTGAGGAGGACGGGGTTGTGGCCCCGGCTTCGCAGGGTGCCGAATTTCTCGCTGCCCATCTCGATCCAGCGCTTGCCGCCGAGCAGATGCTCGACCCATCGGGCGCGGAACCAGAGGCGCCAGAAACGCCGGCGCCAGTGCTCGCTGGTCGTCTCCTCGACGTCATAGCTCAGGCGCTCCCAGTCGAGGTGTTTGTCGGCGGCGTAATCGGCCGCCGCGTGGTACATCAGGCTGTGTTCCTCGACGTCCGCGGCATGCGAAGTCATCGGGCTTCCTTCTCGGAGCGGTGCACTTCCGGGAACTGGCCGGCGGTGACCGCTGGCCGGGCGACAATCACGGTGACCAACCGCTCGAAGTCCCGGATCGACTCGATCGTCACGTCGTAGGTCAGGCGGCCCGGCTCGCGGCTGACCCGGGTCACGCAGCCGAGCAGGAGCTGTTTCGGGATGAGCCCGTCGCGGCCCTGCGTGACCACCTGGTCACCCACCCGCGGGCGCCGGCGCGTGACGTACTTCATCTTCATTGTACCGTCTCCCCGGCCGACGACAATCCCCCGCTCCGCTCGCGCGGCCGCGTCTCCGGCCGGCACGAGCAACCCGGCGAAACGCGAGCCGATGCTCGTGCCCAGCAGGACCGCGCTCACCGATGGAGCGGCCGCCCGGACGGTCCCGACCACCGACCGGCCCTCCAGGGCGACCATCCCCTCCTCCACCCCGTGGCGGGTCCCGCGGTCGATGAACACGACCGCACCGTGTGGACCGGCGCCCCGGCCGATCACCTCGGCCTCGGCGACCGGTTCCGGCCGGCACGCGGTCAGCGACTTGCGAGCGCGAGCGAACGCCGCGAGGTTCCGAAGCCGGCGCTCGTACTCCCGGGACCGGGCCCGCTCGCGGGCGAGTTCTTCGGCCAGTCGGGCGGCGGACGGCCGGTCGCCCGACTCCCGCGCAGACCGACCCGGCAAGGCGCGATCCAGGGCGAATGAGACCGACCGGCCGGCGCGGGCCAGCAGGCGCTGGGCCGGCGCCACGGCCGACAGGCAGGCCAGGCTCGCCGATGACCGGATGTGGGAGGGAAGGACGAAGGAGCCACAGACCGCGAGGCCCCCCAGCAGGAGCCAGGCGACGCTGCGCGCTCTAGTACTCATGGTCGCCGCTCTCGAGTACCGACATCATCTTGTCGAGGTGGAGCAGGACTTCTCGGGTGCCGCGGGCGACGGAGCCGAGGGGGTCGTCGGCGATGGTGACCGACAGGTTGGTCCTCTCTTCGATCACCTTGTCGAGCGAGCGGAGGAGCGATCCGCCGCCGGTGAGGGTGATGCCGAGGTCGACGAGGTCGGCGGCCAGCTCGGGCGGGGTCTGGTCGAGCGTCTGGAGGATCGCCTCGCACACGACCTCGGTCGGCTCTTCGAGCGCTTCGCGGATGTCCTCGGACCCGAGCTCCTGGGCCCTGGGCAGGCCGGTCCCCAGGTCGCGCCCCTTGACGATGGTCCGCAGCTCGGACTCGAGCGGGTAGGCGGAGCCGACCTCGATCTTGACGCGCTCGGCGCTGCGGAGCCCGATGTCGAGGTTGAAGCGCCGCTTGCAGTATTCGACGATGGCCTGGTCCATTTCGTCGCCGGCCACGCGGATGCTGGTCGCGGTGACGACGCCGCCGAGCGACATGACGGCGACCTCGGTGGTGCCGCCGCCGACGTCGACGATCATGCTCCCTACGGGCTCGGTGATGGGCAGGCCGGCGCCGATGCCCGCGGCCTTCGGCTCTTCGATGAGGAAGACCCGCCGCGCCCCGGCCCGCTGGGCCGAGTTGAACACGGCCCGCTTCTCGACCGGGGTGATGCCGGACGGGATGGCGATGACCACGCGCGGATTGAAGAGGCGGTGGCGGTTGTGGACTTTTCGGATGAAGTAGCGGAGCATCGCCTCGGTGATGTCGAAGTCGGCGATGACCCCGTCCTTGAGCGGCCGGATGACGTGGATGGAGGGGGGCGCCTTGTCGGCCATCTCCTTGGCGCGGTTGCCGACCGCCTCGCCGTTCATGAGGACCTGGTTGGTGCCGCGCTTGACGGCGACGACGGAGGGTTCGGCGAGGATTTCTTCGCGGCCGGTGACACACACCAGGGTATTGGCGGTGCCGAGATCGATCCCCATGTCCTTGGAGAACAGCCCGATGAACCAGTCCAGAACCACAGCGGCTCCCTGGGATGTGTCCGGTTCCGCTTGCCCGGGGGCCGGGTGCCGGCGGAGCGGTCCCGGCCCAGAAACTATCTCAAGAGCGTGGCACGGCCTTCCAGGCCGTGGTTATTCGCGGGCAGGATGCCCGTGCCAGATTTCATTCGCCCTTTTGAGATAGTCGCTTAGTCCTCGGTGCCGGCCGAACCGCGCGTTCCCGTGCTGCCTTCTGTTTCGTCCCCGGTCCCGGTCTCTTCTCCCGGCTCGGTCTCCGTGGGCGCTCCTTCGGCGCCCGGGCCCATGTCGCCTTCGACGAGGACCGGATCTTCGCCCTTGGGTTTCACGGGGGCTTCGCCGGGTCTGGCTTCGGCGGAGTAGGAGTGCCACTGGTAGGCGCCGACGGCGATGCCGGCAAGGACGAAGCAGAAGGTGGCGATGCTGAGGATGGTGAAGATGCCGCCCTGTCCTTCCTGGTCTGCCACGATACCGCCTCCTTGCTAAAGGAAAACCGGTCCCGGCCGCCGCGACGAGCGGTCCGCCGCCCCTGCCGTCAGAAGGTGAAAATGGCCGAGTCGCCGATCTGGATGGGCTGTTCGGTGGACGGCTCGACGATCTCGGCGGCCGACATCTTGTCGTACACAGCGGTGATCTTCACCCTGGCAAGGAATTTGCCCGACCGGTGGATGAGGAACGTATATCCCTCTCGCACCGCCGGGTCGGTACAACATTCACATCGTGGATACCGCCAGCAAGTTTGAGCCGCTGGGCGCTGACAGTGACACGATGGACGGGCTGAACATTCACGCGGCGCTCATTGGAGACGAACACTGAATCCCGATTCGAATTTAAAAAGGAGGAGGCCTCCGCGTTCAAGGCCGACAAGGGTCTGACAGAGGAAACGATTCGTGTTATCTCCGAGGACAAAGACGAGCCCGAGTGGATGC
>JAWODX010000519.1:0-18828 GCA_046483085.1 Planctomycetota bacterium | reverse complement strand
CTCTGGAAGAAACGCATCGAACTCTTCAGCTACACGCTGACTAGCATACTCCGTAACCAATTCTTTGAACGTGTCGAAAAAATTGCGGATCTCCCGAAGATCCACAAGGGCACGCCCTCCGCCGCACAGATCAAGGCGTTCGACGACACCTGGACCTGGGACGAGGTCGCACAGCGCAACTATGATTGGCTCGTGACGGGCGCCGGCTTCGCGCCGAAGCCGCTCAAGGATCTGATGAACACACTCAACAGCTTCCTGGGCCACAGCGAGATGTTCGCCTACCTCGTCCAGATGGCCACCCGGCTCGTGATGATGCACCGCGTCCTGAAAGACACCGGCTCGCTCTACCTCCACTGCGACCCCACCGCCAGCCACTACCTGAAGCTCGTGCTCGACGGGATATTCGGCGCGCTGAATTTCAAGAATGAGATCATCTGGAAACGGACCAGCGGCCACAGTGATGCCACGCGCTTCGGCTCAGTTCACGATGTCATCTTGTTCTACACCAAGACCGATGACGCAACTTGGAACGATACCTACCAGCCATACGATCCCGAATACGTCGAGAAGTACTACCGATACGAAGATGACAACGGGCGTCGATTTATGTCGGGGGACCTGAGCGCGGCCGGCCTATCAGGCGGGGGATACGAGTACGAGTGGCACGGCGTCACGCGCGAATGGCGTTGCCCGAAAGAGACCATGGAGGAACTGGACGAGGAAGGACGTATTTTTTACACGCGCAACGGATTTCCGCGGCTGAAGCGCTACTTGGACGAGGCGAAGGGGCTGAAAGCACAGGATTTGTGGGCCGACCTTGAGGCCCTACGCTCTTGGCACAAGGAGAAGCTGGGTTATCCGACCCAGAAACCCACATCCCTATTGGAGCGCATCGTCGCCGCCTCGTCGAACCCCGGCGATGTCGTGCTCGATCCGTTCTGCGGATGCGGGACGACTATCGACGCCATCGAAACCCTCAACCGCGAGAACCCAGACGACGAACCCCGGACCTGGATCGGGATCGACATCACCCACCTCGCGATCAACCTCATCAAGCACCGGCTCGCCCGCTTCGAGCCCCCGCCCGACTACAAGGTCGTCGGCGAGCCGGAGTCCGTCGCCAGCGCGAAACAGCTCGCCATCCAGGACCGGTTCCAGTTCCAGTACTGGGCGCTCGGGCTGATCGGCGCCCGGCCGGCGGCGTCCGACAGGAAGAAGGGCGCGGACAAGGGGATCGACGGCAGCTTCAACTTCATCGACGACAAGAAGGGCACCGCCCGCACCGTCCTCATCCAGGTGAAGAGCGGCAAGGTCGGCGCCCGCGACATCCGCGACTTCAAGGGCACCATCGAGCGCGAGGACGCCGAGATGGGCGTCTTCATCACCCTCGAAGAGCCGACCCGGCCGATGAAGGAAGAGGCCGTCAGCGCCGGCACCTACCATTCCGACGGCTGGAACAAAGACTACCCCCGCATCCAGATCCTGACCATCGAGCAGTTGCTGAACGACCCCGACCGCCCGCATCCGCGCTGTCTCCGCACCCCGCCCCGCGTCCTCCGCGAGACGTTCAAGGAAGCCCCGAAACACAAGCGGAAGGACGGAGAGCAGTTGGAGTTGGGAGGAACATGACTGAAGAGAGGAAAGCGAATGGAGGCCGCGCCATTGCTGCTTGGGTGGCTGTTGTGTTGTCACTGATTCTGATCGTACTGGCGATTCTCAACAGCCCTCTGACTCAGCGCCAGCTTGAAGCTCAGGGCATACAAACATGGGTAGACATGTGGCCAGGCTTGCTGCGGGTCGGCGCGTTGCTGCTCGGGGGCCTGGGAATCATCTGGCTCACTTATTGGCGCCGCGCTTGGCTGACGAGATCGCCCTACTGGGCCTTCGCCTTGCTGAAACGCGCCAGGGCGGGGCTGTTCATGCACAGGCGACTGATCGCGGCGGAGCTTCTGACTCGCGGTTACAGCCCTGCTCTTCGGGAACTCCAAATTGCGGAGTGGCACAAGAAGACGACTCCGCTCGCCTCATTCTGGTACGACCCCGCTTCTCTGCCACGCCGTCACAACGACTGGTCGAGGGCTCAGCTGGACCAGGACTGTAATGCCAGCAACAATCAATGCCTGGCATATGACGAAGCGGAGCGATGGTCCATAATCGGACCTTACATTCGCCTGCCCCGGAAAGGGCGATACCTGACGGTGTTCAGAGTTCGGTTGAGGCGCGAGGATGCCGAAGGAAAACATCTCGTTTTTGATGTAACGCACCGCTCAAAGCCCCACAGCGCGAGAGCTTTCCATTGTGCTGCCCGGGTTTGGCGGGGTGCCGACAAGCAATACGAGGCCGTTGCCATCTTCTTCGGTTACAATGGGGAAGAGCAAATCGAATTCCGCGTGAACCCAGACGTTCGTCGAACCAGCGATCCCCCTCAGGTGGCGATCGATTGCATTTCTGTCCTGTATCTGGGCAAGTAGCGGTTCGCCGCCATTCGGCTGACGGAAGGGGGAACTGTGAATGGGAAAGGAGCACCCTCACCCATCCTCTCCCTCGTGGAGGGAGAGGAGGTTTTGTTCTGCGGGCCGCTGTCGGTAAGAGCGAGGCGCCACGCTGGGCTCGGCGTCGCCGCCACGGCCCTGGACCTCGTGCGGTACGGTGCGTCTGCCCCCCTCTCCCTGGCAGGGAGAGGCCGGGTGAGGGTCGATCGCCGCGGCGAGCCCGGCAACCGTGATGCGAAGTTCGGCACCCTCACCCATCCTCTCCCTCCGGGAGGGAGAGGGGTTGCGCAAGCAGCGCGCCCGGCGATGGCAGGTACGCGCCAGGGCGCTCATGCAAGGCAGGCTTGAACAGATGAGGTGACGCATGCCAAGTTCGGGAGACAAGCCGGACGGCGAACAGCCGAAGCGGAAGAACCACCGCATCCCGCCGAGGATGACGGACCGGGCGCGCGAGCTGCGCCGGCGGTCGACCTTTCCCGAGATCCTGCTCTGGAGCCGGCTGCGCGGTGGTCGCGCGGCGGGCCTGAAGTTCCGCCGGCAGCACGTGCTCGGCCCGTATGTGACCGACTTCTGCTGCCCCGCGGCATGGCTCGTTGTCGAGCTCGACGGCCGGTCGCACGACAACACGCAAGAGGCTGACGCCGAGCGGACGCGGTACCTCGAAGAGAAGGGCTACGAGGTCATCCGGTTCACGAACGACGACGTGCTGCGGGACGTGAATGCCGTGGTGGTGTCGATCTGCCGCGCGGCGGGGATCGAGACCTGACGCCCACCCCCGCGGAGTCGGCGCTGTGAACCCCTCTCCCTGGCAGGGAGAGGTCGGCCGCGGAGCGGTCAGCGGAGCGGCCGGGTGAGGGTCGATCGGCGCACCGGTGGTGGCGAGTGTGAATCTGGGCTGAGCACCCTCACCCATCCTCTCCCTCCGGGAGGCAGAGGGGTTTCGTTGGGCGCGCGGCCGTGCGATTCGGTGCGATTCGGTGTCAGGCACCGAGCGATTATTCGGTGTCAGGCACCGAGCGATTTCGTAACGGGCTGGTGAATCTGCACTTACAAGCCCGATTTACAAAACCTCACCGGTGCGGCTGACCGGGTAGGTGATTGAAGGCGGCGTCGTGCCGCGATCTCCGAGTCCTCTGCGGTGGATGAGCGTGGTGCCGGGCCACGGCCGCTCGTGAAAGGACGCGATGAGCTACGAACGTGGGTGGAAGGCGCTCCACCTCGACATGCCCGACACGATCCCGCACACCGAATATTGCTCCCATCCGCGCCTCGTCGAGGCGGTCACCGGGCTCGACCCGCGCGAGGAGCCGTCGGCCTGGGCCCGGTTCTACGAGGCGACGGACTACGACCTCCTGTGGCGAACGAACGACGGCCCGGAATGGCCCGGCCGGGTGACGAGCATGGGGCACGCCGCGTTCCAGGAGGGGGGCACGGATTTCGACGATGACGTCCACTGCCCGTTCAACACCCCCGAGGAGGTCCTGGCCTTCGATCCGGTCGAGGAGTACGGGGTGCCGGAGGTGGCCGCCCGGGCCGAGGCCTTCGAGCAGTGGTACCGGCGCGGGCAGGCCGAGCACCCGACCCTGATCTTCACGGGCGGATACTACAAGACCCTCTTCTCCGCGTGCATCCGCGCCTTCGGCTGGGAGATGTTCCTCACCGCCGCCCCGCTCGACTACGAGCGGTTCGACCGGGTGCTGGAGGGGTTCTACCGGATCTCGCACGCAAACTACGAGGCGTGGGCGCGGACCTCGGCCCCGGTGTTCATCGCCCACGACGACATCGTGTGGAAGCACGGGCCGGTCTTTCATCCCGACTGGTACCGGACGCGTGTCTTCCCGCGCTACAAGACGCTGTGGCGGATGCTCAAGGACGCGGGCAAGATCATCCTGTTCTGCTCGGACGGGAACTTCGACGAGTTCGTCGACGACATCGCCGAGGCCGGCGCCGACGGCTTCTTCTGCGAGCCGCTGACCGACATGGCCCGGATCATCGAGCGATACGGCGAGACGAAGGCCATCATCGGGAACGTGGACACGCGGGCGCTCACCTTCGGCACGAGGGCCGACGTGCGGCGCGAGGTCGAGACGAGCATCGAGCTGGGCCGCCGCTGCCCCGGATACTTCATCGCCGTGGGTAACCACATCCCGCCGAACATCCCCGTCGAGAACGCCCTGTACTATCTCGACCTGATCCGCGACCGCCGACGGGAGTGACAGCCGGCCCGGGCGAGGCCCACAGCGCGGCCGGCTCCCCCTTGAAACTCCGCCGGGCGTGAAATAAGATGCTCCCAACCGGGCAGGGTCAGGTTTTGGAGGGTTGAGAATGGGACTGCTGGACCGCCTGTTCAAACTGGGGGAGAACCAGACGACGGTGACAACCGAGCTCCGGGCCGGGCTCGTCACCTTCCTCACCATGTCGTACATCATCTTCGTCCAGCCGATCATCCTGTCCGGCGTGGGCCTGAGCTGGCACACGGTGTTCGTCGCCACGTGCGTGGCCAGCGCCGTCGCCACGCTGCTCATGGCCTTCTTCGCCAACTACCCCATCGCCCTGGCCCCGGCCATGGGCCACAACGTCTTGTTCTTCACCCTGTGCCGCGAGGGCGTGATCAACTGGCAGACGGGCCTCGGCGCCGTCTTCGTCTCCGGGACCATCTTCCTCGTCATGTCGTTCTGGGGGATCCGCGAGAAGATCGTCAACGCGGTCCCCTCTGCGCTGAAGCACGCCATCGCCGTGGGCATCGGCATCCTCATCGCGTTCCTCGGCTTCCAGTGGGCCGGCGTCGCCGTGGACAACCCCGCCACCCTCGTGCAGCGGGGGGACCTGCATCTGACTCCGGTTCTCCTTGCCCTGGGCGGCCTGCTGCTGACCGCGTCGCTCATCGCGCTCCGGGTGCGCGGCGCGATCCTCATCGGGATCCTCGCCACGGCCGCGGCCGGCATTCCGCTCGGCATCACGTCCACGAAGCAGATCGAGAACGAGGGTGTATTCGTCCTCCCGTCGCCCGCGCCACAGCCGGTGCTGGCCTGGCACGTGCCGGACGTCGTCGAGGCGCATGTCCCGGGCCTGCGGAGCGCGTTCAAGGCCGGGGCGGCGGAGCACTATGACGCCGCCCGGGTGATCGGGCGGGAAAAGGTCGACGCGGCCGCCGGGGAGGCGGGCCATGCGCTCGACCGGAAGACGGACGAGGCCCAGGTCCTCCGGCTCGCCGAACAGCTCGGCGCCGGGCTGGTCCTCTTCCCCGTGCTCGACCCGGCCGACGGGCCGGGCGAGCAGGCGACGCTGCAAGCCGTGGCGTTTCGCATTCAGGAGAAGCAGGGGAAGAAAACCGCCAAGGTCTGGCGGGCCTACCACGCCGTCCCGACGAGCGCCTGCCCGGCCGATCTCGAGCGGTACGCCCGCGACGTGATGCTCGGCCTGCCCGGGCACAACGGCCTCTTCCAGCTCGACGTGATCGGCGCGATCGAGGTCGGCATCCTCCACGTCGTCTTTGTGTTCCTCTTCCTCGACCTGTTCGACACCATCGGGACGTTGATCGGGGTGTCCGAACAGGCGGGCCTCCTGCGGGAGGGCAAGCTGCCCCGGGCCCGCGGGGCGCTGCTCTCGGATGCGTGTGGGACGGTGATCGGCGCCGGCCTGGGGACGTCGACGGTGACCAGCTACATCGAGAGCTCGGCGGGGGTGGCCGAGGGCGCCCGGACGGGCCTCGCCAACATTGTCACCGCACTGCTCTTCCTCGCTGCGCTCTTCTTCTCGCCCCTGGTCCGGATGATCGGCGCCGCCTCCGAGGTGTCCACCGCCGCCGGGACGCTTCACCTGTACCCGGCCGTCGCCCCGGTCCTCATCATCATCGGCAGCATCATGCTCCGCAACGTCGTCCACGTGCAGTGGAGCGAGCCGACGGAAGCGATCCCCGCCTTCATCGCCATCATGATGATGCCGCTCACGTTCAGCATCACCGACGGCATCGCGTTCGGGTTCATCACCTACGCCTTCCTCAAGCTCATCACCGGGCGCGGGCGCGAGGTCCACTGGCTCGTCTACCTGTTCGCCGTGCTCTTCCTGGTCCGGTACGCGTATGTACGGTTTTGAAGTCCGCACGGTCCTGGAGCCGGAGCTGGTCGCGAGGGCCTACCTCACCCTGTGCGTGCTGGCGGGGGTGATTCTGTGTTTCTGGGGCCATCGGGCGTTCCGGCCGGCGCTGGGGCTGTTCGGGGCGCTGGTCGGCGGGTATGCGGCGGCGGCGGGCGGGCTGTACGTGTCGGAAGGGAACCACGCCGTCGCCCTGTTCTGCGGGGCGATCGGCGCGGCGCTCGGATGCGTCCTGATGATCACCGCCTATCTGCTCGGGGTCTTCGTGATCGGCGCGGCGCTGGGCGGGATGCTGGGAGCGGTGTTCACCATCCAGGCGCCGGCCGACCTGCGGCTGGTTGTGGTCGCCGTGCTCGCGGCGCTGGGGGGCGTGCTCGGCCTGTTTCTGGAGCGGTTCATCATCATCGCCGCCACGGCGCTCAACGGGGCCGCGCTCGTGGTGGGCGGGCTGTGGATGCTCGCGTCAGGCGTGTCCCCGGCCGAGGCCTACGGGAAGTATCTGGCGGCGGCCGGCGAGCCGGTCGCGCTCGGCGCGGAGTTCGGCGGGTACAAGTATCTTCTCCTGGCGGCGTGGGCCGCCCTCGGCTGCCTGGGGACCTGGATCCAGCTCTCGGTGAAGAAAGAAAACGCCAACGACGAATAGGGCTGACGGCGAATGACCGCCGCTAGACCAGCTTCACGAAGAGGTTATAGATCACGTGGGTGTAGACGGCGATGCCCAGGCCGCGGTACACGTACAGGGCGCCGAACAACAGCCCGCTGAGCAGGTGGAAGCCCGTGTCGAGCAGGTCGCGCGGCGTGTCCACCGGCCGGAGGCCCAGGGCCAGCACGTGGCTGCCGGCGAACATGACCGCACTCACCACGATGGCGAAGAGGCCCGCCCCCAGCCGGCTGCCCCGGAAAAGGTCGTGGGCTATCAGATAGAGGGCGCTGGCCAGGATCAGGCGGAACAGCAGTTCCTCGTAGATCCCCGCCCCCACCGCGCCCATTATCTTCAGGTGAACGGGGAAGCGGCCGGCCACCGATTCGAGCGGCAGGGCGGAGAGCCGCCGATAGAGGGCCACGCCGCCGACCACCAGGAGCACGGCCCACCCCATGCTCTCCACGACCACCCACCCGGTCAGCGAGAGGTTCAGCCGGCCGCGCCGCGCCAGGATCACCACCGCCAACAGGAACGCGAGCAGCACCACGACGTTCAGCACGATCACGCCGCGGGCGCTGAACAGCCGGAACAACAGCCAGCCGATCCACCGCCGCGCGCCGACCGGCCGGGAATGGATCAGAACGACCTCGTAGGCGACCAGCAGGGGCGCGATGAGCACCAGGCTCAGGGCCAGGCTCCGCGACTCGGCGACGTAGCCGCTGACCGACTCGTCGGCATCGACCAGCCAGCCCAGCGAATCGGGGCTGCGCCGCTCTTCGACCGTCTCGTTCTCCGCCATGGTAGAACCAGTATAGGACGCCTGCTCGCCGCCGGTCAATGCGCACTTCGCATTCCCTCGGAAAACGAAAGACACGGACGCACGTTGTTGTATAATAACTTGGCCAAACGGGCCCGGGAAGCGCGACGCGGGATGCCCTTCTGCGGCCGATTCCAGACGGGCGGGCGCCGCGACGCCGTGGGCCGGACTGAAAGACGATGGTTGACTTGGCGGCCGATTTGGCTATGATGACTGCGTTGATTCCACGAGAAGAGGAGGTGTCCGATGGCTGTCTCAGCACGTAGGGGAAGTCCTGTCCCGCTGATCCTGTTCATCGTCCTGTTTGTGTTCTCGACCATCGCCCTGGTTCTCGTGTCGATGGAGTTGGCCGAGCGGAACCGAACGATCTACGCGGGGATCGAGCGCGATTCGAAGGCCGCGATCCAGTACGGCGAGCCCGGCGAGAAGGGGCTCATCAGGCAACTGGTCGAGGAGAAGCAGGACCACAAGGAGCTGATTGCGACCCATAACAAATGGCGCGCTGTCACGGGCAAACTGGATTTCGCCGAGGTGGAGAAGGAGCTCTCCGATCTGAAGCGGGAGTTGCGCGGGGAGCTGGCCACCGTCGAACTGGACTCGCAGAAACGACGAGACCTCCTCAACGAGGTGCGACAGGTCATCGACGAGGAGGTCAGCATCCAGAAGTTCCGGCACGACCTGCGCGACCTGATCAACAACGAGCTGCTCAAGGCCCGGAAACAGAAGGGCGAGGTGACGCTGATGGGCCTGATCACGAAGCTGGAGCGGGAGAAGGTCCAGCTCAAAGACGACTACGAGGCCCGGCTCAGGCAGGAGGCGAAGACCCTGACGGAGCTCCAGGCGGAAAAGGAGGACCTCGAGAAGAGGATCGAGGAGAGTGCCGCCGAGGTTCGCCGCAAGGAAGCCGAGATCAAGAGCGTCCGCAGGCAGTACGACGAACAACTCAAGGCCAAGGAAGACCGAGTCGACGAAGTGGCCGCCGACCTGAAGAAGGCGCGCGAGAGTTTTCGCAAGGACCTGGCGAAGGTCAACGACGCCCTGCAGACGGCCCGCGAGAACAACCGCATCCTGGAAGACCAGCTCGAGAATCTCCGCGAGCAGCTCGCGCGAAGGCGTACGACCGGCCGGCCCGTTGCCGCAGCCGAGGAAGGCGAGGGCGAAGGGCCGGCCACAGCCGAGACCACCGGCACCTGGCCGGCCGAGAAGCCCGACGGCTCCGTGATTCTCGTCGACGAGGTCGCCGGGGTCGTCGTCGACAAGGGATATACGGATGGGGTGCGCCGGGGCCTCAAGTTCGAGGTCTATCGGCCCAGGCCGGACGGCACCCGCGAGAAGCGGGGAGTGATGATCGTGAAGAGCGTGTTCCAGGAGATCAGCCGCGGCATCCTGAGCGAGGGGACCAATCCGGTCGGCGTCATTGCCAAGGGCGATGTCATCATCAACCCGGCGTTCGAGCCCGGCCGGGCGAAGGTCTTCGTCGCCGACAGCACGTTCACCGAGGCGCAGCGCAACACCTTCAAGGAGCTGCTCGCGGAACACGGCAGCGTCCTCGAGGAGAAGGTCACACCGAGGACCGACTACCTGATCATCGGGGCCAGGGAGGGCGACAAGGTGAAGCAGGCCCAGGAATGGAATGTCCCGATGATCCGGGAGGAGGAACTCAACAAGTTCCTCCGGCGGGGATGACGTCTCACGGCCCGGGGCTGCCCGGGCCTGCGCTGCTGCTCCCGGCCGCCCGCCCGGCCGTCCCGCCTCCACGCGGAACCGGGAATCGCTGAATGTACGTCCGTCGCCGTCTCGCCTACCTCGGCCCCGCACTGCTCGCCGCCCTGGGCGCCGTCTCCCTCCTCTCGGTCTGGTCCGTGGCCCGGCCGGAATGGGCCTTCTCCGCCGCCCGCCGCGGCAAGACCCGGCGTCTCGCCTGGAGCCTCGCGCTCAGGCCGTCGCTCGCGCAACGCTTCGGCCCGCAAGGGACCCTGCTCCACGTGGCGGCCGCGAACGGTCGCGAAGGCGTCGCGGGCTGGCTGCTGCAGCGCGGCGCGGATCCGAACAGGCGCCGGTCCGACGGACTCACGGCTCTTCACCTCGCCCTGAAGGGCGGCCACGCGCCTGCGGCCCGCGTCCTGTTGCGTAGCGGAGCCGACCCCAACGCGCCGGCCGGTCATGGCGGCGAGACGCGTTGCCTGGACCTGGCGCGGACCGCCGCCATGGCGAGACTCCTCCTGGAACACGGTGCGGAGCTCGGGCCGTCGGAGCCGTGGCCGTCGAGGGCCACCACCGATCTGGAGTTCCTGGCCGCGCTCCTCGGCGGCCTGCCCGGCGCGTCGGCGGTCGTTCTCGATCGGCACGCGTCCCTCCTCGAAAAGGCCATCGGCGAGGGCTACGCAGGGGAGGTGCGTGGGCTGCTGTCACGGCCCGGGGCCGGCCGGGCACAGGAGCTCGTGCGGGTGGTCCGGCTCGCGCTGGAGACCGACGACTGCCCCGAGCTCGCGGCGCTGGGGCTCGACCTCTGCCGGGGGATCAGCCCGTCCGACCTGGCGGCCCTGCGCGGCCCGGTGCTGGAGCACGGGACCGCGGTCCATCTCGCCCGGCTGCTCGCCCTGCTCCCCACCGCCGACCCGGCGGACCTGGCGCCGCTCCTGCGCACGGCGGTCCGGAACGGCCATCACGAGCTGGCCCGGGATGCCCTGTGGCGGTATCTCCCCATCAACAGCCGGTCGAGACGCGGCAAGGACGGGCCGACCCTGCTCCACATGGCGGTCCGCTCGGCCGACGTCGACCTGGCCCGGGCGATCCTGGCCAGCGGCGGATCCGTCAACGTGACCGACGAGACCGGCGCCACCCCGCTCGACCTGGCGGTCCGGCTGCATCCCCGCAACGCCGAGATGATCGAGCTCCTCCTTGTCCACCGCGCCTACGGGGAGCTGGGCAACGTGTACGCGGCGCTGGAGCGCTGGCGGGCGGCGGGCAAGACGCAGCAGGTCCGCGCTTACGTGACCGCTCTCGACCCCGTCGACAGGTACCGCGACCGGCTCGGGTACACCCTCCTGCATCTGGCCGTCTCAAGCGGCAACATCCCCATGGCCAAGCTGGCCCTCGAGCTGGGCGCCAGCCCGGATACGCAGAGCTGGACCGGCCTCCGCCCGCTCCACCTCGCCGTCACCGCCAGGGCGCACGCGCGAGAACTGACCGCACTTCTCCTCGACAGGGGGGCGAACCCGGACGGCGAAGACCTCTACAACCGGACGCCGCTGCATCGCGCGGCCATGACGGGCGCCGAGCCGCCCGTCATGAAGCTCCTGCTCGAGGGCGGGGGCGACACGACGGCCCGCTGCATCGACGGCTACACCCCCCTGCTGCGGGCCGCCGAGGCCAACGACATGGAACTGGTTCAGACCCTGCTCGATCTCGGCGCGAACATCAACGAGACCGACAAGAACCGCCAGGCGGCCATCCACTACGCGGCCAGACTCGGCTACCTCGACCTGGCCAAGGAGCTTCTGCGCCGGGACTGCTACTTCCGCCAGAAGGACAACGGTGGCGCCCGCCCCATTCGGCACGCGATCCGCCAGGGGCACCGCGAGATCGTGGACCTCCTGATCGAGGCGCACGAGGAGCGGAAACGGCGGATGCGGGAAGAGGCGAAAAAGAGGCAGAAGGCCGAGGAGGAGAAGTAGCCCCGCCTGTTTCGGCCCGCTCGCCGGCGTATGTGGTAGAATACATGGGATGAAGCGACGCGCCTTTTTCCGCTGGGGTGTCCGCGGCCTTTGCCTGGCGGCGGCCGTCCTGTTCGTGATCGGCGGCCCGGCACCCGTCTGGCTCGCCCGCCTTTTCCCCGCTGCCAGCCCGCTGACCGCCTTCGCCGCGTCCGTGGCCCGGCAGCAGTGGTTCCTCGGCCTCTACTGGTTCATCCCGCCGCTCCTCCTCATCGGGCTGGCCGTGTGGAAGGGGCGGTTCTTCTGCCGGTGGATCTGCCCGCTGGGCACGATCTACGCGGTCTCCTCGCGCTTCAGCCGGAGGCGACCGCTGCTCCGGCGCTTCCTGAACGGCTACCTGTTCTGGACTATCATCGCGGCCTCCTTCGTCGGGGTCCCCCTGTTCCTCTTCCTCGATCCGTTGTCCACGTTCAATCGGTTCGGGCCGCTGGCCCGGGGTGTGGTCTCGCTGGCCTGGCTGGTTCCCGTCCTGCTCGTGCCGCTCTTCTTCGCGCTCGGCTTCGTCCAGCCCTTCGTCTGGTGTGCCCGCATCTGTCCGCTGGGGTATTGTTTCGGGTTCCTGCGCCGGCTGAGGCGGGGCTGGCCGAAGCGGGGCGAGAAACTCGATCGGACCCGGCGCGAGATTCTCGTGGGGATCTTCCTGGGCGTGCCACTTGCGGCCGCCGCCCGGCGACTCGGGCTGGTCTCGGAGACCGGCCGCGGCGCGGCCGTCCTCCCGCCCGGGGCGACCGACCAGGCGACGTTCTCCGCACTGTGCTCCCGGTGTTACTCCTGCGTCTCCGTCTGCCCGACCCACGTCATCCGCGTCTCCCGCCCGATCGGCCAGTCGCCGGGTCAGCTCTTCCAGCCGGAACTCGACACGGACCGCGCCGCCTGCGACCCCGCGTGCAACCGATGCTCCCAGGTCTGTCCGACCGGCGCGCTCCGGCCGCTGACCCTGCCCGAGAAGCGACAGCGGCAGATCGGTCGGGCGCGCGTATGGCCCGCCGCCTGCCTGGCGTGGACCGGCGAGCGCGAGTGCATGGACTGCCAGCGGGCGTGTCCGTATGCCGCGATCGAGACGCGGTTCAGCCGAGGTGGCCTGCCCAGCCCGCGCGTCGACCGGGACCGGTGCCGGGGTTGCGGCGCCTGCCAGAACGTGTGCCCCGGCAACGAGCGGGGCAAGGCGATCATCGTGCACGGCGTCGACCGGCAGCGCCGGCTCCCGGAGACGTCGGTCGTTGCCGAGATCGACCGCGCGAAATGTCGCGCCTGGGCGGACGGCGGGCTCTGCATGCTGTGTCGGGGCGTCTGCGAGTACGACGCGATCCGGGACGAGCCGGACGAGCACGGGGTGAGCCGGCCGGTCATCGTGGCGGAGGCGTGCATCGGCTGCCGGGCCTGCGAGCTCGAGTGCCCCGGGAACGACCTGGGAAAGGCCATCTCGATGAAGGTGGTCCCGGCGCGCGACTAAGGGGTTCTAACAAAACGGTGGGGCAGACATTCCTGTCTGCCGCGCAGCAGGCAAGAATGCCTGCTCCACCGAGGTTCTGTTTGGCCGGCTAAGTAACTTTTTCAAGAGGGCGAATCACATGTGGCACGGGCATCCTGCCAGTGGATATCCACGGTCTGGAAGGCCGTGCGACGGTCTTTCGATAGTTTCTAGGCGTCTTCCTCCGGCGGCTCCGCGAGCAGCTCGTGGCGGACGTGCTCGGCGAACGCGCGGACCTTGTCCTCGTGTTCGCCTTTCTTGATTTCCCGCGTCAGGAGCGAGAAGGTGGCGAGCGGTTCCTTGCCGCAGATCTCGCCCATCTGCCGGAAGGTATGGTCGATTCCCGATGAGGCGGTGGTGAGGAAGAACACGGGCCTTGTCAGCCCTTCGCGGTTCTCCTCGAGATACGTCCGAATGGCCGGCGTCACGGACCCGGCCCACACGGGCGTACCCACGAGCACGAGGTCGAACGCCGACGGGTCGTGTGTGGTCTCGCGGATCTGAGTGGACTTTTTCAGGATGGCGTCCTTGCCCGATCTGGCGAACCCGATCGGGCCGCTGCGCGGCTTCGTGTCGATCACTTCTTCGGCCTCCGCGCCCAGCTCGGCCGCCAGGGCCTGCGCCACCTTCTCCGTCGTCCCCGTCCTCGAGTAGAAGACCACCAGCACGTTCGACCCCGCCATAGCCCCTCTCCTTTCGGTCACTTGACCACGCAGGGCAGGACCCCGACCACCCGGCTCCAGTTCCCGTTGTTGTCGCGGGCCAGCGCCTTGACGTACCAGACGCCCGGCTTCAGCGTTCGCTTCAGGACCTCGCCTTTGTGGTTCACCTCCTTCTTCGGCAGTCCGGCGTATTCCTTGTCGATGCGGACGGCGAATCCGGACAGCCCGGTGATGTCGCGCGAGCGCAGCTTGAGCTCCATCTTCCGATTTTCGTAGCCGTAGACCAGGATGTTGTCGATGTACGTGTGACGGGCCCGGGTGAACGGCTGACAGGCGCGGCCGATGCGAATGGACCGAAGCTGGAACGACGTGAGCTTCGGCATCGCCTTTTGAAGCATCGCGTGGAGGTCGGCCCACTGGGTGTGCCAGCCGTCGGCGGCCCGGATGTGGTTCATCGCCCCGAGGAAGACGAAGCCGTCCCGGTCTTCTTTGCCCGGCTTGGGCTCACCGGGCGGCTTGTCGCCCATGCGGAGCTTCGCCTTGAACTGCTGCCCCACGAGGAGCAGGTCCATGTAGCTCCGCGGCTTCGGCATGTGGATGTCGAGCTTGATGACGCCTGTCTTCGACAGGTCGATCGGCTTGTGCCGGAGGATGGCCAGTTGGTCTCTTGCCAGTCGCGGGGCGAACTGCATGCAGTGGGACGCCGGCTCGGTCGCGAGATGGTGGCGGACATAGACGTACCGATACTGCCGGGTGTGTTCCAGGTTGCGGTCGAACCGGCGCGCGAGCGCGACATCGGCGCTCGCCGGGTCGATCTCGACCCGCTGCGGCGGCTGCCGATCGAGGCGGTGGTCCATGATCCACTTGCCCTGGATCGTCGGCGCGGTGTTGCCCGCGAAGTCCTGCACCCCGGTCAGCGAGAACGCCAGCTCCTTGCCGTTCGGGATGGGCGTGATCGCCTCGGGGGTCAGCGCGAGGTCCCAGGCGATCGACGGCCGCCGCGCGTTCTGCAGGGAAGGGGAGCCGAACGTGAACGTCCTCTCGTCCACCTTCAGCCGCAGCTGCGACGGGTCCGGCCCGTGGTCGTCCTTGATCGTGACCGTGAACCGGCGGGGGCAGATCCGCTTGCCCGGGCGCGGGCGGATCTGCTTCTCGTCCACGGCGGGCGGCGTGCTGTCGATGAGGTACGCGTAGTGGCTCACCGGGCCCCAGTTGCCGGCGAGGTCGACCGCCCGCAGGTGCAGGTACATTCGGCCCTCCGGCAGGCCCTCGGCCCGGATCGTCCCGCCCGTAGCCATCAGCTTCCGCGGCGCGGTGTCCTGCGGCTTGGCGGACCATTTGAAGCCGCAGCCGGCGACACCCAGCGGATCGTGCGCCGACCAGTTCACCTCGAGGCCGTCCCGGCAGCTCGCCACGGGCAGCACGCGGAAGTTGTCGATGTGGTAACAGTCGCCCTCGCGCGAGCTCGCCCAGCCGTAATCGCCGAACCCGATCCAGCTCAACCGCGACGACAGGGTGTGTCGGTGCGATTTCCAGAAGGCGGCGAACGTGTCGAGCGAGACGTGGTGCCATTGGTCGTCCGCCTGGATGTCGGGCAGCACCCCCACGCGGTTCGCGGGCGTGCGGTCGAAGAACTTGAACGAGTACCGGCCGCCGGCGCTGAGGATGAAGTCCGGCCGGACCGACGGCCCGGCCTTGTAGTCGAACTCGATCCGGGCGCACTCGCCGACGCGGCGGTTGCCGATGGGACGGTAGAGCAGGAAGTTCCCGCCGTTCGCCGTGTTGCAGACCTTGAGCGAGCCCTTGCCCGACGCGGCCGTGCTCCGGTCGATCACGCAGGCCGTGTGGCCCGACGCGTACCACGGATCGAGGTCGGTCTCGAAATCGTCCGCCTCGTACCCCCCCTCGACCCGGACGGCGCTCGGAGGGGTGACGTCGCTCGCCCGGGAGGCCACGTACTGCCAGGCGACCGTGTCCGGCTCCTTTTCGTTCAACGAGCGGAACTGGAGCGAACAGCTCACCACCTCCTGATCCTCGAATTCGGCCTCGCACTCGGACGGGTCCACGGTGAGGACGCCATCCCGCCAGTCCATCGAGAGCGCCCGGCCGTCGAGCCGGAGCCGGACGTCCCCCAGGACCAGGGCGATCGAACCGGCGTCGAGCGCCCGGGCCTGGTCGGGCGGGAAGTGGATGCGAATCGGTCCGCCGCCCCACTTCGCGCCGTCCGGCGGGTCCATCTTCGTCACCCGGATCTTCTCGCCCACGTTGTAGAAGGCGACGTGCGCCGGCGGGCGAGGCCCCGCCGCGCTCTTCAGCACCGGCCGCACGTGGAAGAAGCGCAGCCCGGGCTTCGGATCGACGGAGACGTACGGATCGGCGAGGTTCGGCCGCTCCCCCGGGTCGGCGTCGGGGCGGTCGGAGACGGCGTATGCATATCCCGCGTGCGGCTCGCGGCAGGGGCGCCACTGGAACGCCGCCGCTCGCGTGCCCGCCTCTGCGATGAGGAAATTGTCGATGTGATACGTCGCACCCCGCCGGTTCCCTCCGATGCCGGAGAGGGCATAGGTGCCCCGGTGATCGAGCGCAAGCCGGAAGTTGCGCGCCACGACGTTCGACTCGATCGGATAGAACTCTCGCATCAGGGTGCCGATGTCGACGCGGGCGTGGTGCCACCGGTCGTCGGCCGTCACCCGCTTGAACTGTCCCGCCCGCTTCACCGGCTCCGTCGAGCGGGTGGGGCCGGTGAGCGGGATGAAATACGTGCGGGCGGGGACCGTCCGCTTCCGGGCCCCGCCCCGCCGCCGTCGGCCCCTGCGGCGGGCGCGGTCCCCGGTCACCCGCGCCGGATGGCGGCCGCTCGTCTCCGCACGGTCGACGTCGAAGTACAGGTTGAGGTGCACGCCGCGCGGGATCTTGTAATCGAAGGAGAGGACGGGGCAGGCGGCGAGGTTGACCTGTTGGATGGGGATGGTGGTGAGGAACCGGCCGCCGCATTCGGCGTTCACCAGCTTCAGGGACGCCCGGCCGGTCGCCGCCGTGGTCGGGTCCCAGACGGGCATCGCGTTGCCGCCGGTAGCCGGGCCGTCCGCCCAGCCCTGTGTGCCCGTCTCGAAGCCGAAGAAGTAGCTCCTGCGGTTCTTGCTGGTCACGCGGAGCGGCCGGCCGGCCGGCGGCTCCGGCAGCGGGCGCTCCGGCTCGGGCACCGTCTGACCGGGCAGGAGCGACTTCGAGTAATAGACCTGGGCGCGGGCGACCAGGATGCTCTGCTCCTGCGTCCAGACGGCGAGCTTGCCGCCGGTCAGGGGCTCCGGATCGGTGTATTCGAGGTACTTCTCGTTGTCGAGATAGAGCTCGATCTTCGGGCCCTTGCGGCGGACCTTGATGTAGAACCACCGGCGGTGGAGCATCGCCGACGAGGGGTAGCTGTCCCGCGTATCGGGCAGGTACTTCTTGTCGGTCTCGGCCACCACCTTGCCCTCGCGCAGGATGGCGGTCTTCTCGTTCTTCCAGCCGCCGACAATGATGCTGTACCCGCTCTCGGGGCTCTCCCGGTCGGCGGCGAACGTGAGGTTCAGGTCGCTGGGGCAGTAGTAGACACGGCCGGGCCGCATCTTCATCGACGCGTAGAGCTCGATGGTCAGGTCGCCGGGGAACTGGCGCCGGTGCCACATGGCCGCGTGTCCGCGCAGGCTCTCCACGCCCATCCAGGACCACCGCGGGTCGCACTCGAACCGTCGGAGGATCCGCCAGTCGCCCATCAGGCGCCAGTGCGTGGGCGCCCGCTCGAACGCGGTGTCGTCGAGGTTCTCGGCGTAGACGGCCAGGCGCTCGAAGTCGACCGCGCCCTGGCGGACCGCGGCGATCCGCGTCCCCGATCCGTTGCCTTGCTTGCGATAGGAGAAGAGCTCCTCGCCGCCGAACTCCGCCCAGATGTAGCGGCCGCTGTTGTAGATGTCGACCTCGTGGGCACCGGCCCCGACCGAAACCCCGGTCACCTTCTCGACCACGTCCTTCTTGCGCCGGAGAACGACCTCGAACGTGCCGTCCTCCACGGCCGTCGCCGTGACCGAGTAGCCGCTCTGGAGATCGCCCGACTTCAGGCAGAAGTGGAGGCCCAGCGACCCCTTGATCGGCGTGTGCGCCGTCGTGTCGCCTGCATCCACCGCGATCGTGAGCGGCAGGACCATCGTGTAGTCGCCGTAATAATCGCCCTTCCGCCAGAACTCGTTCTGACCGGCGAACCGATATCCGGGCATGGACCGGGCGCGGTCGGGGCCGTCGTTCGGGATCCACTGGCCCTGCTCGGTGGCCCAACTGCTCATGTATGCGTCGCTGAGGAAGATGGCGTTGCCGATCTGGTGCTTGGCGAGGAGCCGGGTCGAGCGGTTCGCCACCAGGTTGCGGAACGCCACGTCGTCGGGCTCCCGCGCAAAAAGCCCGATCCGCCCGCTGGGCGATCCCTTGATCTTCGCCCGGGCCACCAGGCCGCCGCCCACGTACGCCGCCACCAGGCCGGGGTCCGACAGGTTGAGCCCGACCTTCTGCCAGGTCCCTTCCGCGCCGCTGTGGTCGAACTCGACCAGCGTCTTCTCCGCCCCGCCGTTCTGCTCGATCAGGGCGCCTCGCCCGTCCGGCGAGAGGGACAGGAGATAGCGCCGGTCGCCGTCGGCGCCGGCGACCAGGCCGCATCGGCCGTCGCCCGGTCGGACCTCGGCCGTCACCGCCCCGCCCGTCCACGCGCTGCTGCCGAACAAGAGCAGGCAGTCGTCCCCGTCCGGCACGATGCGGGTCCCGCCGTCCGACCCGGCCCGCGTCTGCCAGGCGCCCGAGACGGGATGGCCGAGCTGCCGGACGTCGCACGGGCGGTCGAAGCGGAGCCGGGCCAGATTCCGGACCTGGACGTCGTCGAAGACGGCCCCTTTCGTGCCCTCG
>JAWODX010000515.1:0-3310 GCA_046483085.1 Planctomycetota bacterium | reverse complement strand
TGACTACCTGGACCGACAGAAGGAGAACGCGGGGCGGCTGGCGGAATGCCTGGCCGGCGTCCCCCATCTCATTCTGCCGACGGAGCCGGCGGGGCACGGGCACAACTGGTACAATTACGCGATCCGGTTCGACGTGGACGGGCTGGGGCACGGGGAGAACGCGGCGGCGTTCCGCGACAAGATCGTGGCGGCACTCAAGGCCGAGGGGGTGCCGACGGCGCTGTGGCAGCGGTATCCGCTCCCGGCGATGACCGTCTTTCAGGCGAAGAACGGCTACGGGCGCGGCTGCCCGTGGGACTGCCCGCGCGCCTGCCCGGTCGACTACTCGCCCGACCGGTTCCCGGTCGCCCGGCGGCACGCCGACTGGCACGCCTCGGTCGGCGTCCCGCTTCGTCCGCCGCACGGCCCCGAGGTCGCCGACCTGGTCGCCGCCGCGTTCCGCAAGGTGATGACGAACGCGAGGGAAATCGAGTAGCCGGGCGAACGCGCCCATGAAATGCTGGCGTCTTGGCTTGACAAACCGCACGTTGTGACCGATAATAGACTAGTTGGGTCAACGAGTTGATCCAACCAGTCGGAGGTACAGGAATGAAACGAGTCGGCTCATTTGAGGCGAAAACCCACTTCGCAGCCCTGCTCAGAGAGGTCGAGAGCACCGGCGAGGGCGTCATCGTTCAACGACACGGCAAGGATGTCGCCGCGATTGTTCCGTGCGAGCAGGTGCTGGAGTCCGAAGACAAGGCGCGGAAGGACTTCGTAATCAACGAGTTCCGGCGCATCCGCGAAGTCCAGACGAAGCGCAACCTGCCGCCCGTGGACGCCGGGGAACTCATCAATCGCGGAAGGAAGCGAGGACCGAACGCGTTGTTGTTGACTTGTCGACGCGTTGTGAGGGGCCGCCGGGAACTCGCGTTGGCAATGCAGTCGGGCGAACGATAATGAACAAGTTGAACAAAACCAGTTGAACCAGTAACCGGAGGCATGACAATGAAGCGAATCGGCTCATTTGAGGCCAAGACCCACTTCGCGGCTCTGCTCAGGGAGGTCGAGAGCACCGGTGAACGTGTGATTGTCCAGCGCCACGGCAAGGACGTCGTGACCATCGCGCCCTGCGAGGAAGCCGACGCCGGACTGCCCGCGCAGGAGCGAAAGCGCATCATCGCAGAGCTGAAGGAGCTTCACGAAGCACAGGCCGGTCGTACGCCTCTGCGTGACATGACCGTCAGGGAAATGATCGAGGATGGCAGGAAACGCTGATGTCACAGGCGGTCATCGACACCTCGGTTTCGGCCGCATGGGTCCTGAAGGACGAGGCAACCGAGCGGTCCTGGCAGCTTCTCGACCGCGTTCTCGCCGGTAGGGTCGTCCCCGTCGTTCCCGCGGTGTGGCATTACGAGATGCTCAACGTACTGCGCACGGCCGTCGGGATCGAACGGGTTACTGCTATCGAGGCCGCTCGACTGACTGACCTCCTCGACCGCCTCCCGGTCGAGATCGTGCCGGTCGAGGCGCAAGGCGCCGCCGCCATCCTGACCGCCGCTCTTGACCGCGACCTGTCGGCCTACGACGCGGCCTACTTTTCGCTCGCTCAGCGCCGCGGCCTGCAGTTGATCACGGCAGACGGTGGGATCCTGCGGCTACGATCGACGTATCCCCGAATCTGTGCACTCGACGCTTTTCTCAATGACGCCTGACCGTGACGACGCGGTCACGTCTGTGCCGGCAGAGACGGAGACAAACATGGCGATCCACGCTGGTGCCGCGTCGAACGTCATCAACCCCGAGGTCGGCGCGTTCATCCAGGGCGCGGGGGTCGACAACCGCGCCGAGCGGATCCGTGACGACCTCGAAGCGAACGCGCTGTACCTGACGAACGGATCGACGGCGGGCCTGCTGGTGAGCTGCGACCTCGTCGGGCTGGACCCGGCGTACGTGGCGACGGCCCGCGACGCGATCGGCGAGGCGGCGGGGATCGCGCCGAGGAACGTGATCCTCGCCGGCACGCACACCCACTCCGGGCCGTCCGTCGTCCGCAGCAACTACCTCAAGCCGGTCGACACCGACTACCTCGATCGCCTGCGCGGCTGGCTGGTCGAGTTGGCGACCGAGGCGGTCGGGTCGGCTCGGCCGGCACAGATCGGCTGGGGCCTGGGCGACGTGCGGATCGGGTATAATCGCCGGTGCTGCTGGAGCGACGGCTCGCACACCATGCACCGCAGGCCCGGCCACGGCGAGTTCACCGGGCTCGAAGGGCCCGACGACACCCGGCATCTCGGCCTGTTCGTCCGTGATGCCGACGGCGAACGAATCGCGGTCCTGTACAACAACACCTCGCACCCGACGTGTTTCTACGGGGCCGACTTCTTCTCGGCCGATTTCCCCGGCGCCGCCCGGGCGTATCTCCGCGAGGCGCTCGGAGACATCCCCGTCCTCTTCTTCAACGGCGCATTCGGCGACATGGCCGGCGTGACCATGCAGACCCCGCGCCCGCGCGGCGAAAGCCGCGAACAACGACTCGTACGGACCGCGCACCTGGCCGCCGGCGAGACGCTGCGACTCCTGCACGAGGCGCGGTTCGTGGACGACGCGCCGCTCGACCATCGACACGAAGACCTCTCGGTGACGGTCCGCCTGCCGCGCCCCGAACGGGTCCGCTGGGCCCGGTCGATCCTGTCGCGCGTCGGAGGGGACGACGAACCGGACGGATGGCAGCGCATGCTCGCCTATGGCGTGACTTTGCTTCAGGACGAGTACGCCGACAACCCGGCGGAGACGCTTCCGGTGCACGCCGTCCGGATTGGCGACGTGGCTCTGCTCACGCAGCCGTGCGAGCTGTACTGCCAGTTCGGGCTCGACATCAAGCGCCGAAGCCCGGCGCCGTTGACCGCCGTCTGTGGGATCGCCGACGGCTACGCCGGCTACTGCCCGACCGCGTATGGCGTGCTCGGGGGCGGCTATTCGGGCGAGCCGTTCCACTGGTGCCGGCTCGAACTGCTGGCCGGCTACCGCATCGTCGATGCCGCCGCGAAACTCCTGCATGAGCTATGGGACTAATGCTATGCCTCCGCCGAATCTCTTGTTCCTCTTCACCGACGAGCAGCGATACGACACGATGGCCGCGTACGGCAACACGCGGATCCAGACGCCGAACCTGAACCGGCTCGCCGAGCAGAGCGTGGTGTTCGACCGGGCGTACGTGACGCAGCCGGTCTGCACGCCGTCGCGGTCGAGCATCCTGACCGGGCTGTGGCCGCACACGACCGGCTGCACCGACAACAACATCCCGCTCCCCGCCGACTGCCCGTGCCTG
>JAWODX010000450.1:0-6231 GCA_046483085.1 Planctomycetota bacterium | reverse complement strand
CTCGTCTCCGAGTCCTCATTCTCTCACTCTTCCTCGGCCCGCAGCAGGTGGTAGAAGAGGCGGGCGCAGGTTTCGAGGCAGCGGTCGTGGTGGCTGCCCCAGATCGTGGCGAAGAAACCGACCTCGTCGGGCCCGGCGAACTGCTTCGTCGCCCGGAACCGGCGCCTGGACCCGCGGCTCCACGCCTGCTTGCCCCACGCGAGGAAGGTCTCGTCGCCCGAGAACGTGTACGCCCGGGCCCAGATGTCGCCGCAGAAGCGGGTGGCGAACCCGCTGATCTGCGGGCTCTTCGCCCACAGCTCGCGGGAGCAGACCATGTCCTTCTCGGGCCAGCCGAGGTAGCCGGAGTAGATCGCGTGCCCGATCTTGTCGTGCCACAGCAGCTCGCGTACGCCGCGAGCGAACAGGACGACCCGCTTCTTCATCGGCTCGGAGTCGAACACCCGGGCGTGCCGCTCCATCGCCATGTGGAAGATCGAGGTCTGGAACGTCGAGCCCAGGCTGTTGATCGGCCACGTCTCGGCGCCCTTCTGCGCCCGCAGGGTGTGTTTCTTCCAGACCGCCTTGATGTCGTGTTTGGTCAGGTACCGGTCGAGCTCCGCGGGCAGGTCGCTCATGCGCCCGAACTTGCGGTCGCTCTCGAGGTGGCCCTTGGTGAACTGACTGACGAACTTCCGCAGCGCCCGGCCGTGGCTCATCCGGAAGAAGTTGATCTCGGGGTCCCAGTTGGGCGCCTTCAGCACCCAGCCGGCGAACTTGTCGGCCAGCTTCTTCCACTTCGGATCGCGCGTCGCCCGCCAGGCGGTGATCATCGTGATCCAGATGCGGGCCTCGTTCCGCCTGATGTATCCCCCCTTGCCCGGCTCGGTGTGGCGGGTGTTGTAGGCATGCTCCATCTGGACGGCGAGATCGAGCATCGCCTCTTTCGCGTCGACGTTCCCGGTCAGGCAGTAGTAATCGAGCAGGCCGCTGGCGTAGTGATGGCAGGCGTGCATCCGGGCGTCCCACCAGTCGAAGCAGTGGGGGCTGAACCAGCCGAACGGCTGGCCGGTGGTCCCGCGTTCGCCCTTTTCGAGCGGGCGGGGTTTGCGCCGCGTTCGGACGAGTTTCTTCTCCGGGTCAACGAAGTACTGCGTCGGCCGGCGCCCGTGCTCGGTCCCCCAGCGCGGTCCCCAGTCGGTCCGGTAGATCGCCTGGCCGCGGAAGTATCCGGCGAACGCCTCGGCCCAGTCGAAGTAGCCGCGCATCCCGGTCCGGTGCCACATCAGCAGGTAGCCCTCGAGCGCGTCGCCCTCGGTCACCTCGTGCACCGGGTCGACCGCGACGTACGCCTGTGGCAGGTGGGTGGTCGGGAGCGTCGGGTCGTCCTTGTCCTGGACGTATCCGCGGACCCCCTTCGGGTGCCGCGGGCTGGGCGGGGTCGGGCGCTTGCCCAGGTCGTCCCAGCCGTCCCAGCCCCACGCTTTATACGCGGCGACCTCGTCGGCCAGCGTGCCGAACGGGCCGACGCTCATCGCGCCGACCTCGCCCACGTATGCGCCCGGGGCGCGGATCTGGAGCGACGACCGGCAGGCCTTCGCCCGCGCCTCGTTCGCCTCCGCGTCGCGTTTCCCGGTGTAGAAGTCGAACCAGACCTCGCTCTCCTTGTGCGCGCGGTCGGCGAGCGCGTAGACGCCGTCCTTGGTGAACCCGAGGGCTCCGCAGCGCCGGGGGTGCTCGTCGCCGGTCTTCGGCGCTCGGCTGATGACCTCGACGAACGCCTGCTCGCCGGTCGCCTGCTGCTTGTAGAGCGGCTCCCAGTCCTTCAGCCAGCCGCTGCGCCGCACCTCGTAGCGGTAGCCGGGCGGGCCCCGGTAGATGCCGGCGCTGTGCCAGTTCTGCGTCATCAGGCCGACCTCGCCGTCGCCGCCGGCCGCCCAGTTCTGCCCCGAGCCCTGCGGCTCGAACTCGTCGGCGAGCTCGAGCGACAGCGCCGCCCGGCTGATGTAGGCGTCGGCCCCGACCTCGGGATTGCTGTTGCGGACGGCGTGTTCGACGCGGACGAGCGGGCTGCCCGTCCACGCGGTGATGCGGGTGGTGTACGCCAGCCACGACTCGCCGTCCTTCTGGTACTTGCCGTCGAGCCGCAGCGTCGCGCGGACGGCGCCCTTGTATTCCCAGAGCACGCGGCGGGGTTCGGCGGCGGCGAACGTCTCGCCCGGGTGCGTCTTCGTCACGCGTTCCTCCCACTTCCCGCGGCCCAGCCGCTCGTACCAGACGCCCGTGCCGCCGGTGAGCGTCACCGAGCCGCCGGTCACCACCGGCTTGCCGCCGACCGTCACGCGGTCGAACAGCCCGAAGTTCTTCTTGCTGACGACGAACTCGATCGCGCCGGTGTCCACGGTCACCGACTCGTCGGTCTCGGTGATCTCGAGCGGGTGCTCCGGCGCCGCCGTCTCCCCCTTCCGGACCGCGAACCGCGTCTCGCCCATCGCCGGCACGTCGACGGTCGTATCGACCAGCGCCCACTGGACCGAGCCGTCGTCCCAGCTCATCAGCTTCGTGAACTGAGCGGGCGCCGTGCCGCCGCGTCCGTCCACCAGGGCGAGCTCGCCCACGTCCTCGACCTGTCCGGGCTTGAACGGCACGCCGCCGGTCGCGGGCCAGCCGGTCCGGGCCACGCCGCGCGGCTCGGCCACCGTCACGGGCACGTCGAGCTCGGCGGCGGCCGCGGGCGCGCAGCACAACAACAGGGCGATGAACGTCATCCGCCGCATGGTCGTCTCCTTATCCCTGGTCCGCCGTCGTTGGGGGCCCGTCGTATTCGTATTCGTCGATGGTCGGCTCGCCGGCGAGCCAGCCGAGCGAGGCGAGGAACCGGTCGGTCTCGCGGATCGTCTCGGTGAACATCGGGTTGTCGCCGTCGAAGTAGTTGAAGAACCCATGCCCCTCGCCGTCGTACACGTGCAGGTCGCACCGGTTCCCGGCCGACTGCATCGCCTCGGTGAACCGGACGGCCTCGCCGAGCCTGACGACCTGATCGTCGCGGCCGTGCAGGACGATCGCCGGCGGCAGCCCCGGCCGCACGTGCTCGATCGGCGAGAACGCCCGCGCCGTTTCTTCATCGCCGAACAGCTCGATCCGCGACGGCTTGGCCGGGATATCGAGCGCGGGGTTGAACAGCACGAGCGCGTCCGCCGCGGGGCTTACCGAGGTGTCTTCGCCCGGCCCGTCCGGGCCGTCCAGCAGCGTGGTGCACGCGGCGACGTGCCCGCTCGCCGACCCGCCGCCCGCGGCGATCCGATCCGGGTCGATCCCGAGGTCCGCCACGTGGGCCCGCGTCCAGCGCACGGCCGATCGCGCGTCGATGACGCAGTCGACCGGCGACTCGGCGCCGTGCCCGAGCGCCCGCGCCTCGGCGCTGATCCCGATCATCCCGCGCCCGGCGAGGTAATCGGCGTGGGGGTAGAACTTCGGTGGATGAAATCCGCGCCATCCGCCGCAGAGGAAGAACAGGATCGCCGGCCGCGGCCCCGGCGCGTCGTCCGGCCGGAACACGTGCAGCCGCAGCTCCATCTCGCCGGGCCGCTTGAACGGCACGATTGCCGGCTCGCGCATCGCTACTCCTTCGCAGCGTCTCTCTCGACGAGGCGGTAGACCTTGACGTCCTGGAACGTGGCGTCGGCGCCGCCCCAGTTGCGCATGCCGCAGCTCCCGCCGTCGAGGGCCGGGCCGAACGTGCCCGCGTCGTAGTAGACGTGCTGGAGCTTGCCGTCGGCGAGGCAGAAGACGAGGTCGTCCCACTTGCCGATCGCGATCCGGTACGGCGTGTTCTCGTCGGGGCAGGGGTCGGGGGTGCGGCTGCCGATGAGGTGGAGGCCGGTGCCGACCTTGCGCCCGTTGCAGATGTTCGTCTCGCCGCGGTGCATCGAGAAGTGGTAGGCGTGGACGCCGTGGTTGTAGGTGCCCATGGTCTCGCCGCAGGAGACGGAGAGGTCGGTGCCCTTTTTGACCGGCCGGCCGCAGATGGCGAACAGGGTCCCCGGGCCGCGCCCGCCCTTGTTGGCGATGTAGGTGAACTCGAAGAGGAAGTTGCCGTCGAACTCCGGCTTCGTCCAGATCATCGTGTCGGCGTGGCGGGCGCGCTTGTTCTTGCGTCGCAGCCCGCCGCCCTTCGGGCGGGTCGTGACGCACGGCCCGTAGAGGTGCCACTTGTCGGCCCCCTCCGAGAAGTCGTCTTCGAAGAGCACGTCGCCGCGGGTGACGCGGATCACGTTCGGCTCGCGGGCGAGGAGCAGGGCGAATACGTGCGCCTCGCGCATCGCGGTCGCCGTGGGTTTCGCGCGGTTGGTGCGGTCGCGCTTCTGCCGCCAGTCGAGGCTGATCGCCTCGCCCCACTTCGGGAGCTTCGAGACGGTCTCGCCGCTGAGCATCTCGTAGACCGACTTGACGCGCAGCCAGAGCTGCTCCTTCCAGCGGGCGCGGACGCTGTCGGCCCGGACCCCCTTGAGGCAGACGACGGGCGCCTTCCTCGGGAGCTGCGGCGTATCGACCGGGGCCGGCTCGGTCTTCTCCTTCATCGCGCGGAGCGCGTTGGCGGTCTTCCGCGCCCTCGCGACGTCGGCCGCGATCTGTCGGTAGTCCGGCTCCTTGTCCTTCAGCATCTCCAGGATCTTCTTGGTCGCAGCTTCGAGCTTCTTCTCCGCCTTCTCGTCGAGGCCCATACCCGGGCCGGGACCTGCTTCGCTCATGGGAATGGCTCCGAACAGGATGGACAGGGTCAACGCGGCGGACACAGGGGCGAAACGGCGGGCAGCATATCTCATCGCCTGGCCTCCTTGTTGTACCGGTAGATCCACTTGCCGGGGATGACGAAGACGTTGTGTGCGACGTCGTAGTAGGCCAGCTTGACGTCGCGTCCCCGGGTCGGCGGCGGAGGGCCGTTGGGTTCAATCTCTGTCCATTTCATCCCCGCCGGGTCGTACGACCACAGTGCCTTCGTCGACGGCGCCCACAGGAGCGCGACCTTGCCGACCTGATCGTAGGCGAAGTTGGTGCGGGCGTCGTGGCCGGGCGGGATGAATCCGTCCTCGCCGTGGCCGGTGGGCTTTACGCGCCGCCAGGCGTTCTTCTCGATCGAATAGTGCGTCGTCTTCGTCCACCGCTTCTTCGTCTCGCGGTCCCGGCCCGCCTGGTGGCCGATGAGCATCTTGCGGTCGGGCGCGTAGACCATCACCTGCTCGGAGCCCGGCGCATTCTTCTGGAACGCCTTCCGGTTGCCACCGTTCGGCTTCAGGTCCGTCCACGTGTTCGTCCTGGAATCGTACGTCCACATGCCCCGGTTCGCCCAACTGTTCGCGGTCCACACCGTCGCCTTGAGCTCGGGGACGTATTCGAGGGCGGAGGCGTTGTGGTAGCGGGGCCGGCGGCCCTTGAACGTGCTGCCGGTGATCGGGTCCCACTTCTTCTTCTCGGGGTAGAACGCCCAGAGCGGCGGCTTGTGCTTGCCGCGCTTCTGGGCCTCGCGGACCTCCTTCGGGACCATCGACCAGGAGCAGAACGTCAGCATCGCCTTCAGGTCGGGGTCGTAGGCCATCTGCCACCAACTGTGCGGGACGACCGCCGGGCCGCCCCGTTTCGTCCTCGGGATGCCGGTCTTCAGCGACTCGCGGTCGAGGTTCTTCTTCCAGTTCTCCGCCCCTCGCATCAGGTCGGGGCCGTAGAGACAGACCCACGTGTTCGACGCGAGGTCGTACTCCCAGACGTCATTCGTCCGGTGCGGAGAGCCGTGGTTGGCGCCGTAGAAAATCGCCCGCTCGCGGTCGGGCATCCAGACCATCTTGATGCAGTAGTCGCGCGCCCCGGGACCCCGCACGTCCATGTGATACCGGCGCGCGACGGCGTTGATGTCGCCGGTCGTCTTGAGCTTCGGCAGCCGGGCCGACGAATTGTCGCCGAGCCCGTCGATGATCTTCATCACCGCGGGGTCGGGCTTCAGCGCCGGCGTGATCTGCTCGGCGCTCGCGGCCACCGCCGCGGCGGCGGCAGAGAGAATCAGCAGGACGATTGGGGCGAATGCAGCTACCTTCATTTCTCCACCTTTCGGTCAGTGCGCTTGTAACGATAGACCCAGATGCTGCCGCCGTCGCGGCCGTCGCCGGCGAGGTGGAAGACGTGGACGTTCAGCTCCGGGTCGTAGAAACCGTTCCAGCAGGCCCCGCGGGGCATCCCCTTGGCCAGCGGCAGCGGGGC
>JAWODX010000423.1:0-6061 GCA_046483085.1 Planctomycetota bacterium | reverse complement strand
AACTACAATCCGTTATCACGGCCTTTTGTCCCAAACATTTACGCTTGAACTGGACGAGGATCGGCTGGGCGTTGACCGGGTTCGACATCCCCGTGGTCGAGTAGCGGTTGTGGCCGATGGCGGCGTGGCCGCCCAGCCCGGACGCGAAGTCATCCGGGCCGAAGACCTGGGAGACGAGGCCCATGCCTCGCTTCAGGCGGACGCGCTCGCCGTCCGCCGCGGCGATCCCCGCGCTCTCCTGCCCCCGATGCTGCAGCGCGTACAGCCCGAAATACGCCCGGCGGGCGGCGTGCCGGTCGCCGAAGATGCCGAACACCCCGCAGTGTTCGCGTCGCCGTCTCATATCACACCCCTGCACCGGTTCGCGAGGCCTGCGCGCGCCGGCCGAGCCGGGACATCCGGGGCCCGCGGAATATATCGAGAGGGGGAGAGACAGTTCGCCGGTCGGGCGACCGGCCGGGGCCGGCGCGTTCACGCGCACCAGAGCTCCGCCAACAGAAGACCACCCGGTCCCTCGTGTCGATTTCGGAATCGCATCGAACTCAGATGTCCGCCGGAACTCGCCCCATTATGGCGGGGCGGCCAAACAAGTCAAGCGAATCTCCACCAAACGCCGGGGATTTCGGCCCGGCTCGCGCGCGGGCGAGAGGCGGGCGTCATGCTATGTGTCCCACCTCGGACAAACTGCATGACGTTTTTCCCGGGTTGGTGCGCGGGGCGGCTCGCCTCGGGCTCGCCGAGTTGACCGGCGGAGCCGCCGCCGGTAGAATCGGAGAGACGGGGCAAGGGACGCCATGATCTACGTCGGCACATCGGGCTATAGCTACGACGACTGGGTGGGCAACTGGTACCCGCCCGGGACGACGAAACGCGAGATGCTGGGCCTGTACGCGAAGCGGTTCAACGCCACCGAGCTGAATTTCACCTACTACCGGCTGCCGTCCGCCCGGACGATCGAGGCCATCTGCCGCAAGCTGCCCGGGGATTTCCGCCTGTTCGCCAAGGCGAACTCGGAGACGACGCACAAGCGGAACCGCGAGGCCGCCGACGAATTCAAGCGCGGGCTCGAGCCCGCCCGCCAGGCCGGGATGCTGGGCGGCATCCTCGCCCAGTTCCCGTACTCCTTCCGAAACAGCCAGACGAACCGGGACTACTTGAACCAACTGGCGGAGGACTTCGCGGGATACAACCTGGTCGTCGAGTTCCGCAACCGGGGCTGGTCGAAGATGTCCACGCTCGATCTGCTGCGCGAGCTGGGGCTGGGCCTGTGCTGTGTGGACGAGCCGTACGAGCTCGGCCTGATGCCCCCCGTCGCCGAGGCGACGACCGACACGGCCTACGTCCGCTTCCACAGCCGCGACAAGGAGAAGTGGTACGGCGGGGACGCCAAGGAACGGTACCACTATCTCTACACGGAGGACGAGTTGGCGGGGTGGACGCCGAAGGTCCGGAAGCTGGACGACATCAGCGACTCGGTCTACGTGTTTTTCAACAACTGCCACGCCGGACACGCCGCCGTCAACGCGGAGCAGTTCCAGGACATGCTGCGCGACGTCGGCCTGTTGGTCCGATAACACCGGGACGCAGCGCCCGGACGCGGGGCACGACGCTCGGCGCCCCGCCGGCCGGCGCTGTCAGGGATGGCCTGTGTTCGAAAACGTGACGCGAGGGAACGTCGAGCAATACGTGATTCGGGAGTTCGGCTCGCCCAAGTGGTGCGACGCCCGGGTCAAGCTCGTCGAGCGGGACGGCGATCGCGCGGTCTTCAAGGACGTGCGCGACCGGCATCCGCTCGTCCGCTTCACGTTCGGCCGATACCTGATCGGCCGCGAGTTCCGCATCTACGAGCGGCTCCGGGGCCTGGCCGGCGTCCCCCGGGCCTGCAAGCGGATCGACCGGGACGGGTTCCTCGTCGAATACGTCGACGGCGTGGCGCCGACGCGCAAGAAGCTCCGCCGCGGGCTCGACATGGACGAGGCCTACTACCGGCGCTGCCGCGAGTTGATCGCGAGGCTCCACGCGCGCGGCGTCGTCCATCTCGACCTCCGCAGCGCCAAGAATTTCCTGCTGGTCGGGGACGACCGGCCGTACATCGTCGATTTCGCGTCCGCTCTCTACATCCCGCGCTGGGTGCCCTTCCAGCGCCGGCTCATCCGCCTCCTCGGTTCGTTCGACCGGGCCGGACTCCTCAAACTGAAGCAGAAGCTGGCCCCGGACCAGATGACCGACGACGAGCGCCGCCGGCTGGCCCGCTTCGAGCGGACGCGGGCCGTCCTCTTCCCCCACGCCCCGCTGCTGCGAGCGCTCCGTCGCCGTCGCCGCCGCAAGAAGAAGGCCGGGCGGCGGGACGCCGACGGGCGCACGTGACTGCTGCCGCGCCAAAATTGCCCCCGGCCTGCCCGCCGCGTATAATCGAAAGACGGGGGTCGAACTGCGGAGCGAGGAGAATATGCCGACGGGACGCAAGCTCCTGGCGAAAGTGTACGCCGCACTGCCTCGGCCAATCCAGATGCGGATCGCCCGCGCCTATGCCAGCCGGAAACAGCGGCGGCTCGCCGGACTGGAGACGCCCACCGCCGTCATCCTCTACGTCACCCAGCGCTGCAATGCCCGCTGCGCCCACTGCTTTTACTGGAAGGAGCTCGGGGCCCAGGCGCCGGAGTTCCCGCTCGACGACCTGCGAACGCTCGCCCGCTCGTTCCAGCATCCGGTCAGCCTGTCGGTCACCGGCGGCGAGCCGACCCTCCGCAAGGACCTGTTCGAGATCGCCGAGACCTTCCACACCCTCAACGGCTGCCGCGAGATCAAGTTCGCGACGAACGGCATGCTGCCCGACCGGATCGTCGACACGTGCGAGCGGATCCTCGCCGAGCTCGACCTCGAGTCGGTCGGCGTGCAGGTCTCGCTCGACGGGCTCGAAGAGACCCACAACGCGATCCGCCGCGTCCCCGCGTTCGAGCCGGCGATGGAGAGCGTCCGGCGGCTGAAGGAGCTGGCCGACACCGACCGCCGGTTCTCCGTCCGCGTCGCCTGCTGCATCCAGAAGAAAAACATCGACGAGCTGCGCGACTTCGTCGAGTCCCTGCTCCCGCTCCGGGTGCCCCTGCAGTTCGGGCTGATCCGCGGCGAGAGCTTCGGGACGTGGAACCTGCCGGAGGGCTCGTCGAGCGGGATCGACCCGCGCGACCCCGAGTCCCCGCTCGTCCCCGTCGATCGCCTCGAGCAGTTCTTCGACTGGCTCCGGGCGCGGAACGACGAGAGCGAGTTCACGTTCTGGTCGCCGATGCAGCAGGAGAAGATCGAGCTCTCGCTGCGCATGCTCCGCGAGCAGAAGAAGTGCATCGCCTGCTACGCGGGGGTGATCGACGCGGTGATCTACGCGAACGGCGACGTGGCCCTGTGCGAGCTGACGCACCCGGTCGGGAACCTGTACGATTACGACCTGGACATCGCGCGGCTGTGGCATTCGGCGGAGGCCGACGAGATGCGACGCAAGATCCGCGCCTGCTTCTGCATCCACGGCTGCAACCTGGTGACCGGCCTGCTGTTCCGGCCCGAACACATCCGCGACGCCGTGATCCAGAAGGCGAAATCGTGAGCGCCCGCGTCGAAAGCAACCGACCCCCCGAGCCGCCTTCGGCCGGCGGACCGGCCAAAGCCCTGCGCCTCCTCCTCTCCGCACTCATCGCGCTCGGCCTCGCCGGGGCCCTCTTCCTCGCCTACGAGCTGGTCCGCGCCGCCCGGACGTACCGCTGGCATCCGGTCGACTGCTACGTCCTTGCCAGCGGGATCCGGAAGCGGCCGAACGCCGACCGGCCGTTCCAGTTCAACGTCCGCTACCGCTATGTCTTCGAGGGCGAGCCGTACGTCGGCGACGCGTACCGGCCCGGCTACGAGCGGTCCGCCAGCCTGCCCGCCGCCCGGCGACTGGCCGACGCCTACCCGCCGAACAGCCGGGCGACCTGCTACGTGAACCCGGCCGACCCGCAGACCGCGGTGCTCGAACACCGCAGCCTCTGGTTCGGGCTGCTGCTCGCCGCACCGATCACCCTGGTGGTCGCCGCGCTCTTCGGGCTGGCCGCGACCCGGCAGCGGACGAAGGTCCCCGTGCGGGTGCGGCGCGGCGCCCACCCGGGCGATGCCGCCTCGTCCCGCCACGTCAGACGGCGGCTCGCCCGGGGCCTGGCGCCCGTCTTCATCCTGTTCGTGCTCGTGGGCCTGGCGTGGCTCTATCTCGGCACTGTGCGGCCGCTGCTCCGGCGGCGCGCAACGAGCGACTGGCCCGAGACGCCGTGCGAGGTCGTGTCGAGCGCCGTCCGCTCGCACGGCGGCGGCACGGCCTACAGCGTCGCCGTCAAGTACGAGTATCGGTTCGACGGCGCGCGGTACGAGTCGGACCGGTACAGCCTGGCCGGCGCGCCCTCCGGGGAATACCGGGCGATGCTCGCCATCGTCGAAAAGCTCCCGCCCGGCAAGCAGACCGCTTGCTATGTGGACCCGGAGGAGCCGGGCGAGGCGGTGCTCCGGCGCGAGCGCGACGGCGGGCCGCCGGTCGGCGTCCTTCCCCTCGTCCTGCTCCTCGTCGGCGCCGTCGGAACGGTTATCACCGTCCGCTACTTGCGCCGGCACAAGAGGAACGAGGCCGAGACGACGGCGCCCGGGTCCGCCGCGACCGGAATTCCCGAACACGAGCTCCGCGACCGCGAGGTCGTGCTCCGGCCGCCGCGCGTCCAGGTCGGCAAGTCCACCTGGGTCGTCATCTCGGTGGCGGGCTTCGCCCTCGCTCTGGCGAGCGCCCTGCTCATCCTCCTGAGCCGGTCGTCGTCCTGGTTCTGGGTGGTCTGGGCCGCGGCCATCGTGGCGATCAGTGTGCCGCCGATCCGCGGCCTGTTCCTCTTCCTGCTCGGCCTCGCCAACCCGCGGCCCCGGATTGCGGTCAGCTCGAACGCCGTCCCCATCGGCGAATCGCTGGATGTGCGCTGGGAGTTCCGCCGGTCGACGTCGCGCCTCCGCTCCCTCTCGATCTGGCTGGAAGGCCGGGAGGAGACGGTCGACGCCGGCATGCGCACCCATGTGAGCGTCTTTGGTACAGTTCCCATTGCCGAGACAACCAGCCCGCGCCGCATGTCGGCCGGCACCGCCTCGGTGACGGTCCCCGCCGACACGATGCATTCGGTCAGGGCGCCGCGGAACAGGATCATCTGGAAGTTCCGCGTCCACGGCGACGTGTCCCTCGGGACCGACCTCGACCGGACGTTCCCCTTCACGGTGCTGCCCGGGCCCGCCCCGGGGACGGGGCGATGAGCACGATCCGACTCGGGACCTACGGCGGCCGCAGGCGCTTCGCGCCCGGCGACCCCGTCGAGGGAAAGGTGCTCTGGATTCTCGAGCAGCCGGCGACGGCGATCGAGGTCCAGCTCGTCTGGTATGCCGAGGGCAAGAGCCGGGACCGACAGGTGGTCGACGCGGCCCGGTTCGACGCCCCCGCCGCCCGCGGGGAGGCCGAGTTCCGGTTCGTCGCCCCGGGGGCGCCGTATTCCTTCCGCGGCCACCTTATCGCGCTGCGCTGGGCGCTCGAGGCGGCCGTCGACCGCGCGTCCGCCGCCGGGCCGCCGCTGCGGGAAGCCGTGCCCATCATCCTCTCGCCGCACGGGCGGGCCCTGCGGCCGCAAGAGGGCGACGCCAGCGAGATGGCTGGCGCCGACAACACCTGAGGGGAGTCGGCGGCGAACCCGCCCGGGTGCTACTCCGGCTCGTCCTTCTTCTCGGCCGCCCGCGCCAGCTTCCGCTCGATCTCCTCGATGAACCACTTGAAGCGGGGGACGGACCCGGGATCGAATTTCCCGAGCTTCCGCGCCGCCTCGCGGACCGCGCGCTGGTACTGGTTGTCCTCCTGCAGGTCGCCGGCCCAGTCGCGGCCCCGCTCGTCCGCGGTGAGCACGCGCAGCCACTGCCGCAGGAGCCGCCGCGCCGTGTCCTTGTCCGTCTTCACCTTCAGACCCTTGAACCACGCCTCGAACCCGGGGTATCGCGCGTGGTCGAGATGGTCGAACTTCGCCAG
>JAWODX010000384.1:0-2762 GCA_046483085.1 Planctomycetota bacterium | reverse complement strand
CCTTCCCGTAGGGGACGAGGAATGTGTCCCAGTCCATGTCGATTCCCTCTTCCGCGAGCTGCTCGGCGAACGCCTTCCCGTTCGTGTGTCCGGCCATGAAGACGAGGATGTTCCGGGCCTGGAGCCCGCGGGCGAGCTCGACCGCCTGTTCGTTCGTGGGGCAGCTGCCGACCACCGCGGCAAACCCCGGCATCCGCCCGTCCACCAGCTTCAGCCCCTGGTTGCGGAAGATCGTGTCGTCGGTGTAGCTGAGCCAGATGCCCTCGGTGGGGTCCGGCCCGTTGATGAACTTCAGGACCTCGATCGTCTCCTCCGCGAGCAGGGTGGCGGCGCCCGCGTTCAGGGTGTCCCCCAGGTAGGGGAGCCACATCTCCTCGCTGGGCACCGGCGGCAGCAGCTTCCGCGCCTCCTGGAGCGACTCTTCCAGGTCGCCCAGCGTCTTCACCTCCTGCCCCAGGAAGAGGAGCATGATGGGCAGGTAGTAGGCGGTGTTGGGGTACTCGACCCTGGCGTCCTTGCCCTTCTCGTCGATCTGCCTGGCCAGGTCTTCTTCCGCCCGTTCCACCATCCTGTGGGCGCCGCGTATCGCGGCGCTGGCAATGATCCTCGACACGCCACCTCTCCCTTCTGAACGTCTCCCACCACTCCGTTGACTTCCAATTGCAGAGGCGCGACGACGTCGGGCTCACCTCCGCTCGCTATCGCTGGCGGCGATCAGTGCCCCGGTCGTTCGTCGCCGCCTGCATTCGGGGCACAGTCGCGCCAGCTCGCGCAGCTCGTCCCAGTGGATGTCGGCCTCGCGAAAGACCGTCTCGGCCACGGGGGCGGTGACAATTCGCTCGCCGCACTCTTCGCACACAAGCAGCTTCGCCCGGCTCTTGAAGGGCGAGATCTCGACCTCGCCCGAGTCCTCGTGAATCCGGATCTGGATGGTGCCGACGGGGCAGACGGCGGCGCACGCCCCGCAGCCGATGCAGTCGTCCGACGGCTGGCGGAACGGCGCGGCGACGGCCCGGTCGGGTCCGCGGCCGGCGAACCCGATGGCGGCCACCCCGAGGATCTCTTCGCAAACGGCGGTGCACAGCCCGCACAGGATGCAGTTGCGCTGGCTCTGGGTCACCGTCGGGTAGGGGGTGCCCTCGACGCCCATCCGGCGGGCGAGGGCCTTCAGCTCCTCGCTCTCGGGCGCCCGCGCCAGCAGCAGCTCCATCACGCCGCGGCGCGCCTCGACGGTGCGCTCGCTCGACACGCTGACGACGATGTCCCGGCGGACCGGGTAGTTGCAGGCGGTGACGAGCTGCTTCCAGTCGCCGCGGTCGAGCTCGACCATGCACAGCCGGCACGTGGCCGGGGTGCTGATGGCGGGATGGTAGCAGAGGGTGGGAATCCAGACCCCGGCCTTCCGGGCCGCGTCGAGGATCGTCGCCCCCGCGTCCACCGTCACCTCGATGTCGTCGATCGTCACCCTGGGCATCGAATCACCTCGCACGCCCCGCAGAGAATTCCCTGCAAAGGCACGTACAGACTATTTGGACACAGTGGCACGGCCTTCCAGGCCGTGAGACACACGCCAAGCCGTGGATACACGGGCCGGATGCCCGCGTCACGAGGTCGGACATACAGGCTGTTCTGCGTCGCAGATAGTCACTCACGTTCCTCACACCTTCCGCACCGCAGTGAACGGGCACTTGTCGAAGCACGTTCCGCAGCGGGTGCATTTCTCCTGGTCGATCACGTGCGGGGCCTTCGTCTCGCCGGTGATGGCGTCGGCGGGGCAGCTCTTCGCACAGACTCCGCAGCCCTTGCACGCATCGGCGTCGATCTCGTAGGCGAACAGTCCGCGGCACTGCTTCGCCGGGCAGCGCCGGTCGAGAATGTGGGCGTCGTATTCGTGGTGGAAATAGCGCACCGTCGACATCACCGGGTGGGCGGCCGTCTTGCCCAGCGCGCACAGGGCCGTGTCTTCCAGGAGCCCGGCGAGCCGTTCGAGCCGCTCGACGTCGCCCGGCTGCCCCTCGCCCTTCGTGATGCGGTCGACGATGTGGAGCATCTGCGCGATGCCCTCGCGGCAGGGGGTGCACTTGCCGCAGGACTCGTCCTGGAGGAAGTGGAGGAAGTACTTGGCGACGTTGACCATGCAGGTGTCTTCGTCCATGACGATCATGCCGCCGGAGCCCATCATCGAGCCGAGCCCGGTGAGCTGGTCGAAGTCGACCTGTGCGTCGAGGTGTTCGGCGGGGATGCAGCCGCCGGAGGGGCCGCCGGTCTGGACGGCCTTGAAGGCCTTGCCGTCGGGGATGCCGCCGCCGATCGTCTCGATGATCTCGCGGAGCGTGATCCCCATGGGGACCTCGACGAGGCCGGTGTTTCGGACCTTGCCGACGAGGCAGAAGACCTTGGTCCCCTTCGAGTCGTCGGTGCCGGTGGAGGCGAACCAGTCGCCGCCGCGGCCGATGATGGCGGGCACGTTGGCCCACGTCTCCACGTTGTTGAGGTTCGTCGGCTTGTCCCGGAGGCCGCGTTCGACGGTGTGGACGTACTTGGCCCTGGGCTCGCCCGGTCGGCCCTCCAGCGAGGCCATGAGCGCGGTCGACTCGCCGCACACGAACGCCCCGCCGCCCCGGTTGATCCGAATGTCGAACGAGAACCCGCTCCCCAGGATGTCGTCGCCCAGCAGGCCCAGTTCCGCCGCCTGCGCGATCGCCGTGCGGAGGTGAGTCACCGCCAGGGGATACTCGTTCCGCACGTAGATGTATCCCTGC
>JAWODX010000303.1:0-6058 GCA_046483085.1 Planctomycetota bacterium | reverse complement strand
CGATGGACGCGAACGTCGGGCGGATCCTCGACCGGCTCGACGAGCTCGGACGGAGCGCCGACACGCTCGTCGTGTTCACCAGCGACAACGGCTTCTCCTGCGGCCACCACGGGTTCTGGGGCAAGGGGAACGGCACGTTCCCGCTGAACATGTACGAGAACTCGGTCAAGGTGCCGTTCATCGTGCGTCATCCCGGCCGCGTGCCGGCGGGCCGCGTCACCGACGCGATGATGAGCCAGTACGATTTCATGCCGACCCTGCTCGACCACCTGGGCCTGCCCGCGGTCGAGGACGCGTCGCTGCCGGGCGAGAGCTTTGCGTCGGTCTGGGCCGGCGAGACGGAGGACGCGCGCGAGGACGTGGTCGTCTATGACGAGTACGGGCCGGTGCGGATGATCCGGACGCGCGAGTGGAAGTACGTGCACCGGTTCCCTTACGGCCCGCATGAACTGTACCACCTCGCGGGCGATCCGGACGAGCGGACGAACCTGATCGCGGAGGACGGGCACGCCGATGTGCTGGCCGAGCTCCGCCGCCGGCTGCACGGCTGGTTCGCCGGGTACGTCACGCCGATGATGGACGGGAGCCGGTTCCCGGTCACCGGCGGCGGGCACAAGCACCAGATCGACCCCGCTCACCCCGGCGAGGAGGCGTTTTATGTCCGCGACCTCGAGGGCCTGTTCCACTACCGAACCAACACGCCAATGATGCAGGAATAGGAGGTCCAACAAACCGGTAGGGCAGACATTCCTGTCTGCCGCGCGGCAGGCAAGAATGCCTGCTCTACCGATGTCCCGATAGGAACTCAAAGGAGAACGGCGATGGAGACGATCGAGAGGCTCGGGCAGGCGAACTGCCGGACATTGTCGAATGGGACCGTTGACGTGATCGTCACCACGGACATCGGGCCGCGGATCGTCGGCTATGCGTTCGCCGGGGGCGAGAACATCCTCGGCCTCTGCCCGGACGAGTCGGTATCGACGACCCTGGGCGAGTGGAAGCCGTGGGGCGGGCACCGGCTCTGGGCCGCGCCGGAGTCGATGCCGCGGAGCTACGTGCCCGAGAACGAGCCCGTCGAGTTCGAGTCGGTCGACGACCACACCATCCGCCTGCTCGGGCCCGTCGAAGAGGCGACGGGCATCCGGAAACAGATGACCGTCACCCTCGACGATGCGGGCTCCGGGGTGACCGTCGAGCACCGGATCATCAACCACGCCCTCTGGCCGCTCGAGCTGGCGCCGTGGGCGATCACCATCCTGAACGCATCCGAGGCCGGCACGGTGATCATCCCGCAGGAGCCATACATCCCGCACGACGACGCGCTGCTCCCCGCCCGGCCGATGGCCCTGTGGCACTACACGGACCTGAGCGATCCGCGGTGGGACCTCGGGCGCCGGTTCCTCCGGCTGGCCGTCGACCCCGAGCTCGCCGAGCCGCAGAAGATCGGGGTCGCGAATCAGCCGGGCTGGGCGGCCTACGTGCACGATTCGACGGTGTTCGTCAAGCGGTTCGACTATGACCCCGAGGCGTTGTATCCGGACGAGGGCTGCAACTGCGAGGCGTATACGGCGGGGGCGTTTGTCGAGCTCGAGAGCCTCGGGCCGATGCACCGGCTGGAGCCGGGCGAGTCGGCCGAGCACACCGAGACGTGGCACCTGTTCGAACACGTCGACCTCGGCGCGACCGAGGAAGAGATCGCCGAGGCGCTGGGACCGCTACTCGAATAGATCGGGGCGGCGTGTCCGCACTCGAAAGCATTGTAGATCCGGCGAGGACCCCATGAACTCCCGCGAACGAGTCGCCCGCGCACTGAACCACGAGGAGGCCGACCGGATCCCCGTCGACTTCTGGGCCTCGCCGGGCCTCCTGGCAAAGCTGAGGGCGGAGACGGGGATGTCAAAAGCCGAGTTTCTCGACGCACACGACGTCGACTTCCGGTACATCGACGGCCCGGCCTACGTGGGGCCTCGGCTGGCGGATGGCGAGGACCTCTGGGGCGTGCCGCGGACCGTCACCACGGTGCGGACGGAGAACGGCTGGGAGCGGTATACGGAGGTGCGGGAGCCGCCGCTCGCCGGCGCCCGCTCTGTCGACGACATCGAGGGCTACGAGCACTGGCCGTCGCCGGATTGGTTCGACTACGGGGGCATCGAAGCGCAGTGCGACGCCGGCATCGCCGCCGGGCGGGTCGTGATTTTCATGGGCGACCGGCTCAACCGGATCGCGCAGCTCAAGCCGGCCATGTACCTCCGGGGCGTCGAGCAGATACTGACGGACCTGGCCACCCGGCCGGATCTGGCACGCAGGGTGATCGGGCGCATCCGCCACTTCTACACGGGCTACCTGGAGCGCATCCTCGAGGCGGCGAACGGGAAGATCGACATCGTGCTCACCGGCGACGATTTCGGCAGCCAGACCGGGCCGCTCGTCTCGCCCGCCATGTGGGACGAGTTTCTCCGCCATGGGTTCGAACGGTACGTGGGGATCGCGCACGAGGCCGGCTGTTGCGTGATGCATCACACCTGCGGCTCGGTGCTGCCGATCATCGCCAGGATGATCGACTGTGGGCTCGACGTGCTCCAGTCGCTCCAGCCCGGTGCGGCGGACATGGACCCCGCCCTGCTCAAGGCCCGGTTCGGCCGCCGCCTGTGCTTCCAGGGCGGTGTGTGCATCCAGCACACACTGCCTCACGGCACGCGCGAGGACATCCGCCGGGAGGTGAAGCGTCTCGCCGACACCATGGGCCGGCGGGGCGGATACATCTTCTGCACCTCGCACAACATTCAAGCCGACGTGGACGTCGGCAACGTGACGGCGCTCATGGGCGCGTACAAGGAATTCGGACGGTACTGAGGCCCACCCGGTCGCCCACCGCCGTGCGGCCGGCGAGGCCGCCGCCGGAACCCCGTTCATCGGCGTCCGACCGGCGCATTGAAGCCTGCTCTCCCGGCGGCTATAATCCCCGAAACACCGGACGCGGGGACGAAGAATGGATGTGAAGGAACACGTAGCGCTCCTGCTGTCGAACGCTGTCTCGGCGTCGCGGGCGCTGGCGACGGCGTCGACCGAGTCGAAGAACCGGGCGCTCGGCCGGATGGCCGACCGGATCAGCTCGCAGGCCGACGCACTGAAGACCGCGAACGCCGCCGACCTGGAGGCGGCGAGACAGGCCGGCCTGTCGTCGGCGATGATCGACCGGCTCACCCTGACCGACAAGCGCGTCCGCGGGATGGCCGACGGACTCCGTGTCGTCGCCGATCTGCCCGACCCGGTCGGCGAGGTGATCGAGACGACCGACCGGCCGAACGGGCTGGTCATCGAGCGGGTCCGCGTGCCGATCGGCGTGATCGTGATCATCTATGAATCGCGGCCGAACGTGACCGCCGACGCCGCCGGCCTCTGCCTCAAGTCGGGCAACGCGGTGATCCTGCGCGGCGGGAAAGAGTCGCTCCGGTCGAACCTCGCCATCCGCGACGTGCTTTGCGACGCGGTCGAGCAGACCGGGCTCGATCGCCACGCGATCCAGCTCGTGGAGACGACGGACCGGACGGCGGTCGACCATCTGCTCGCGGCGGAGGGCCGGGTCAACCTGGTCATTCCGCGCGGCGGCGAGGGGCTGATCCGGGCGGTCGTCGAGAAGTCGAAAGTCCCGGTCATCAAGCACTATAAGGGCGTGTGCCACGTGTTCGTGGACGCGGAGGCGGACCTCGACATGGCCGAGGCGATCGTGATGAACGCCAAGTGCCAGCGGCCGGGCGTGTGCAACGCGATGGAGACCCTGCTCGTGCACTCGAACGTGGCGGCCGAGTTCCTCCCGCGGGTCGTCCCGCTCCTCCGCGAGGAAGCGGTCGACCTCCGCGGCTGTGACCGCTCCCGCGCCATCGTCCCCGATCTGCAGCGGGCGACCGAGGACGACTACTACGCTGAGTACCTCGACCTCGTGCTCGCCATCCGCGTCGTCGACTCGGTCCACGAGGCGATCGACCACATCACGAAATACGGCTCGGCGCACACCGACGCGATCGTGACCGAGGACGCGGAGGCCGCGGGGCGGTTCGTGCAGGAGGTCGACTCGTCGAGCGTGATGGTCAACGCCTCGACCCGGTTCAGCGACGGCGGCGAATACGGGATGGGCGCCGAGATCGGCATCTCGACCGACAAGATCCACGCCCGCGGCCCGATGGGCCTCCGCGAGCTGACCAGCTACAAGTTCGTCGTCCGCGGCGAGGGGCAGGTGCGGACGTGACGAAGCGATGAAGGAAGAGGACGCAGAAAGTTGCTTTGCCTTGTGCACCGAAAACCGGGACTGCGACGCCCTGGAGAGCGGGAAGGTCTATCGGGTTGTTCCAAACGAGGGCGCGTCGAAAGAGGGGTCCCTGCGTGTCGTCGACGAGTCGGGCGAAGATCACCTGTACCCGGCGTCCCATTTGTCAGGTTGCCGGGAGAAGGAAAGAGAGCTCTGTCCTCCGTGAGCTGACTCATACCACGTGACACGGGTCGAATGCGATGCGGCTGCAGACAGACGAAGAGGTTCTTCACGAGGTGAAGCCGGCGCCACGGCTGCTGGTGCTGTGGCTCTTCACCCGCTGCCTGCCGGCGCCGCTCGTCATTGCGGCCGTCATATTCGGCGCGACCCTCGCAAACACGGAGACCCTTGGGCCGGCCTTGGTGGCCGGGTGCGCCACGTTCGCCGCGCTGTTCCTCGCTGTCCTCACCTACAATGCGTGTCTTGTCCGGACGTACGTGTACTACGTGACGAACCAGCGCTGCGTCTTCCACGGCGGGATTCTCCGGCTGGTCGAGCACTCGGTCCCGTACCACAAGATCACCGACGTCGAGACGAGCCGGAACATCCTCGAACGCGCATTGAGCATCGCGACCGTCAACCTGTTCACCCCCGGGACGAGCAGCTCCGGCGGGCGGGGGAGCGGGGCGGAGCTTTCTTTTCCGGGCCTCGAAGATCCAGAATCCCCGGTCGACAGCATCAACGACATTCTGCGGTTCTACCGAGCGACAGGCGAGTAGAGCCGTCCTGCTCTCACAGAGCAGCTTTGTCGTTCCGGGCGAGGGACAAGGTGGGACGTGAGCAGGAGCTGGACGTAGAGTTGTTGACGAACGGATCCGGACATTCTCAGGGACGGCCTAACACTAGAACGCTACAACTCACCGCGGAGATCGCGGAGGTCGCAGAGAGGTCGGTCGTAACCAACATCCTATGGAATCCTCTTCAATCGCGTTATGGATCCCGGCGCGTCGGCATGAGGCCTTGATAAATCGTTGTCTGTGCGTGCGCTCCACCCTCTGCGGTTCGAAGGATAGCGTTGTCCAATTAAACTTACAGCATTTTGGAGTGCGGTGGCTTGCCACCGCTTTCCAACGGCGGTGACTGGAGAAGGACATGCCGGACTGGCCCCACGCGCCCGTCCACAAGATCGAACGGGCTGGGATCTACATGGTTACGGCGGGAACCTATCGCAAGGTGCCTTTGATTGGCAGCAAGGACAAACTGACTGTCGTCCGGAACATGTTGTTCGAAACCGCTCTCGATTTCGGCTGGGAATTGCAGGCGTGGGCCATCCTGGCCAACCACTATCACTTTGTCGCGATCTCACCGAAAAGGGCCGCGTCTCTCAGGAAGTTCATACGCACCCTGCACTCGAAGACCGCAATCCAACTCAACAGAATGGACGGGACTGCAGGCCGCCGGGTATGGTTTCAGTACTGGGACAGCCGGATCACGTTTGAGCGCTCTTACCTGGCTCGACTGAACTATGTCCATCTGAATCCCCTGCATCACGGGGTTGCGGAACGCCCGAAGCAATACCCGTGGTGCTCCGCGGCGTGGTTCGAGCGAACGGCTGACCCCGCATTTCAGAGAACGGTCGGCAGTTTCGAGGTCGACCGGGTGAACGTTCCGGATGAGTTCTGACCGATGTCAATGGTGTCCCGGCGTTGCCGGGACCAGAAAGATGCGGTTAACCTCGCTTCTCGTGCGTTATAACCTACCTTACAATTACACTGTGATTCAAGAACAGTACCATGAAAGATCGAGACGTAC
>JAWODX010000481.1:0-10196 GCA_046483085.1 Planctomycetota bacterium | reverse complement strand
CGGTTCGGCCGGCGCGACCGATACGGCGAGGTCAATGCCGAGGTGAGCGACGGGTCGCTGATCCAGGTGCGGCCGTCCAACGTGACGGCGTTCGAGATCGACCTCGCCCGCTGCCCGATCGACACGGCCGAGGCGGTGGCGGTCACGGTCGACGGCGTCCCCGTGTTCACGGACATGGTATCGGCGCGGTCGCGGCTGCGGCTGGCGCGGGCGGGGCCGCGGTGGCAGGTCGGATTCACCCCGCCCGGGCTCCAGAAGAAGCCGGGCCTCGAAGGCCCCGTCTCCGATGTGTTCACCGGCCCTTTCCTGGTGGTCGTCGGGACGCAGAGCCCGGAGGCGTTCGACCGGCGGATCCTGGAGAAGGAGGCGCAGCGGTTCGCCGCCGACTGGGAGCTGCGGTACACGAAGCCGCCGCGCGTCAAACTCGACCACGAGGTGACGCCCGAAGACATCGCCGACCATCACCTCGTCCTGTACGGCGGACCGAACGACAACACGGTCACCGCGCGGATCAACGACCGCCTCCCCGTCCGCGTCCGGAACGGCGCGGTCGAGGTGGGGGCCCACCGGGTCTATCGCGGCGAGGGTCTGGCGGCGAAGCTGTGCTATCCCAACCCGCTGAACGCCGAGCGGCTGGCCGTGGTCATTGCCGGCGCCGGCCGGGCGCGCGACATCTTCCAGAGCAACAACCTGTTCGGGAACTGGTTCCAGTGGGGGCCGTACGACAACCGGACGTGGTTCGACTACGCGGTCTTCGACCGGAAGTCGCGATCGGCGGAGACGTGCCTGGAGTTCGGGTTCTTCGGGCACGATTGGCGGCTGTGTGGCGAGACGACGTGGTTCGGCGACCCGTCCGCCCGGGCCGAAGCGCCGGCGCGCCGCGTCCCCCGCCACACCGTCCCCCCGGCCGGGCGGAAGATCGTCTACCTGAGCGATCTGCTGCCCGTGTCGATCGACCAGCACAAGATGCCGGTCGGGTTCGACACGAGTGCGGAGGGGCGGCCGCTGAGCGTGGGCCCGGCGGATGCATCGCGGCGGGTATTCCGCCGCGGGCTCGGCGTCCACGCGCCGAGCAAGATCACGTTCCGGCTCCATGGCCCGGAGACGCCGCCTGCCGAGCGATTCCACCGGTTCCGCGCCACCGTGGGCATCGACCTGGAGGGCGAGCGCCAGGTCTCGCAGTGGCGGAAGAAGAAGGAGTGGGTGCAGTTCTTCGTCCGGGGCGACGGGCACCTTCTCTACCGCACGGGCCGCATGAAATGGAACTCGAAGCCGGTGGACATCGACGTGCCGGTCTCGCGGGTGGAAGAGCTGGAACTCCAGGTGTGGTGTACGAACGCGCGATGGCTGGTGGGGAGTGCCGCCTGGGGCAGCGCCCGCGTCATCCGCCAGAAGGCGCCCGGCCCCGATGATGCACCGGCCGACCCCGGTTCCTGATCCGCGCGCACTGGGCGGGGGAGACCTCGACTGCGAGGGGCCCGCTACCGCTTCTCGTTCTCGACTGCTTCGTTGACGATGTGGAGGATCTCGTCGGGATCTTCGCTGAAGGTGATGAGGCGGCGGTCCTCCTCGCTCAAGTATTCCCGGTCGACCGCCTCCCCCAGCCAGTCGTACAGGCCGCGCCAGAAGTCCTCGCCGACCATGATGAGCGGCACCTTGTACGAGCGGCGGGTCTGGATGAGGGTGAGCGCGGTGAAGCATTCGTCGAGCGTCCCGTAGCCGCCGGGCAGGATGACGAAGGCGTTGGCGTACTTGACGAACATGACCTTGCGGGTGAAGAAGTAGCGGAAGTCGAGCGAGACGTTGGCGTACGGGTTCGGTTCCTGTTCGAGGGGCAGGCCGATGTTGAGTGCGACGGAGTCGGCGCCCGCTTGCCGGGCGCCCTTGTTCGCCGCCTCCATGATGCCGGGGCCGCCGCCGGAGATGATGGCGTAGCCGCCCCGGCCGAGCGTCTCGGCGATCTGCAGAGCGAGTTCGTAGTACCTGTCTCCGGGGCCCGCGCGAGCGGACCCGTACAGGCTCACCGCCTTGTCGACCTGGGCCATCGTTTCGAATCCGTCGACCAGCTCGGCCATGACGCGAAACACGCGCCAGGTGTCGTCGAGTTCGAGTGCGGCCCGGGGCCCGGGTTTGACCGGGGTGGTCATGTCACCTCCGCGACGAGCTGGGCAGGGATGTCGAAGTTGGCCGACACGTCCTGGACGTCCTCGTGGTCTTCCAGGTCTTCCATCAGGCGCAGCGCCTTGCGGGCGTCGTCCATCGACGGGGTCACGTTCTGGTTGGAGATGTTCGCGATCTCGGCCGTCTCGGTCGGGATCTCTTCCTCGGCCAGCGCCTCTTTCACGTCGCTGAAGGACGCCGGGTCGCAGGTGATCTCGTAGACGTCCTCGAGGGCGTCCATGTCCTCGGCGCCGGCGTCGAGGACGACTTCCATCAGGGTCTCCTCGTCGACGGCGTCGCGGGCGACCGAGAGGACGCCCTTCTTCTCGAACATCCAGGCCACGCTCCCGGGCCCGCCGAGCGACGCCCCGCGTTCCTCGAAGATGTGCCGGATCTCGGGCGCCGTCCGGTTCCGGTTGTCGGTCAACGCCTCGACCATCAGCGCGCAGCCGCCGGGGCCGTAGCCCTCGTAGACGACCGTCTCCAGCTCGACCCCTTCGAGCTCACCGGTCCCCTTGAGGATGGCCCGCTCGATGTTCTCCTTCGGCATGTTGATCGCTCGGGCGTCTTCGATCGCGTAGCGGAGGGTGAGGTTCGTGTCGGGATCGGCTCCGCCGCCCCGCGCCGCGCTCATGATGAGTTTGGCGCATTTGGAGAACATGCGGCCTTTCTTGGCGTCGGCCGCGCTCTTCTTCCGTCGGATCGTCGCCCAGTGCGAGTGTCCGGACATCTGGCCACCCCGTGTCTGTGTTCCTTCCGTCGTGGTTTCGAGCGCCCGGCCCGGGGCCGCGCTAATCCTCGATATTGTCCAGCTTCTCCCGAATCCCCTGGATGTCGGGGTCGAGCTCCAGCGCCCTCAGCCAGTAGAGCCGCGCCTTGTTCGGCCGGTCGAGGGTCTTGTAGACGTCGCCGATGTGATCGTTGATGGTGCCGTCGCTGGCCAGGGCGTCGGCCTTGAGCAGTTGCTCCAGCGCCTTCTCGTTCTTCCCTTGTTTGTAGTAGACCCAGCCGAGGGTATCCAGGTAGTAGGGGTTCCGGGGCTCGACGGCGATGGCTTTCCGGGCGAGTTGGAGCGCCTGCACCAGCTTGATGCCTCGTTCGGCGTAGAACCAGCCGAGGGCGTTGTTGACGGACGGGTTCTCGGGCAGGATCCGTTTCGCCTCGATCAGCACCTGTTCGGCCTCCTCGGCGCGGTCGGCCCGGGAGAGGACGACGCTGAGGTGGACGCGGTAGCGGGCGCTGCGGGCCGGCTTGGCCAGGCGGATCGCCTCTTCGAGGTGCCCGATCGCCTTCTCCGTCTCGCCCCGGCGGGTGTGGAACCGCGCGAGCTCGGAGTGTCCGAGCGGCTCGCGGCCGGGGACGTCGAGGATCTTTTTCAGTGCCTCGAGCGCCCGGTCGTGCTTCTCCGCCGCCTCGAGAATCGAGCTCAGCTTGATGCGGTATCGGACCGACACCTTGGGTTCGACGGCGCCGATCGCCTCGGTCAGGGTGCGGACGGCGTCCTCGGTCCGCCCGAGCTTCTCGTAGAGCTCGGCGAGATCGAGCCGAAGCGGCGGCTTCAATTCCTCTTCGGCGGCCTCGACGGCCCGCTCCATGTACGGGACCGCCTCCTTGTGCCGGCCGAGCTCGGCGAGGATGTTGGCGATGTCTTCGCAGAGGCGGGCCGGGGCGGTCTTCGGCGTGTACCGCTCCAGGAGCACCGCCAGCAGCTTCTCCTGCAGTCGGCGGGCGAGGTTGACCTTGCGCGCCCGCAGGGCGAGCCGCGACGCCTCGCGAAGCAGCCGGGTCTGCTCGCCCGGGCCGCGCGGGTGGTTCATGTAAGCCAGGAGCTGCTCGAGGGCCGGGCCCCACTTCTCCATCCGCTTGTACGTGTTGCAGAGCTCGCGGTGGGTATGGGCGAAATAGGGGGCGTGGCGGAGGACCTTCTGGAATGTTTCGACGGCTCGCTCGGTCTTTCCCTGGCGGCGGTAGAGCCGGCCGAGGCAGAGGAGGGGGTAGGCCGGCCGGCTGGCGCCGTCGGCGGCCTTTTCATAGAACGTCGCCGCCTCGTCGAGCTTGTCCAGCGTCTGCGCCCGGATGGCCAGGTCCTGGAACGCGCCGGCGACCAGATCCTCGAGCCGCTCGGCTTCCGGGCCGTCGGCGGCCTTGACGATCAGGTCGCGGGCCTCCTCGTACTTGTGCTTGCGGAGGAGGACGCGCGCGATGCCGTAGCTGGCGCGGAAGCTGTCGGGGTCGATGAGCAGGGCGGCGTCGAAGTGCTTCTTCGCCTTCTCGTTGTCGCGCGGCGGCGTCTCGTGGAGCTGGCCGAGCTGGACGTGGGCGGTCGCCGAACGCGGGTCGCGCTCGAGGACGGTCTGGAACCACTTCAGGGCGGCGGCGCGGTCGCCCTCGAGGCGCGTCTGGACGCCGACGCAGAAGGCGGCGTAGGCGGCGGGTTCGCCGGCCGGCTCCACGGTCGCCGCCCCGGCGGACGGCGCGGCGAGAAGAACGAGGCAGAGGCCCCCGACGAATTTTCCCAGATCATGTCGGATCATGTCGCATCACCCCGGAACGCGGGTCAGGGAATGACCTTGTGAAGACCGAATTCTATTATCCCCTGAGCCCCGGCCCGTTTCAACTCCGGTATGAGCTCGCGGGCCTCCCACTCGTTGAGCACGGTCTCGACGGCGTACCATCCGTCGTCGGAGAGCGGCGACACGGTCGGTGTGTGCAGGGCCGGCAGCAGCTCGAGCACCCGGTCGAGCGCCTGCTCGGGCGAATTCAGCTTCAGGACGACCTTGCTCCGGGCCACGATCGCGCTCTTCAGCAGGGTGGCGAGGTCGTCGATCTTCGTTCGCTTCCACTCGTCGGCCCACGCGTCCTTGTTCGCGATGAGGCGGGGCGTGGTCTGGATGATCTCCGCCACGACGCGGAGCCGGTTCGACCGCAGGCTGCTGCCCGTCTCGGTCAGCTCGACGATGGCATCGACGATCCCCGCCTTCACCTCGGTCGAGCCCCAGGAGAACTCGATCCGGGCCCGGACGTCGTTCTCTTCGAGGAACCGTTCGGTCAGGTTGACCGCCTCGGTGGCGATGACCTTCCCCTCGAGGTCTTTCACGGTCTGGACCGGGGATTCCTCGGGCACGGCAAGGACCCACCGGGCCGGTCGGTTCGTCCGTTTCGAGTAGACGAGCTCGGCGACCTCGACCACGTCCGAGCCGTTCTCCAGAATCCAGTCGATCCCGGTCACCCCCGCGTCCATCACGCCGTCCGCCACGTAGCGCGAGACCTCCTGGGCGCGGAAGAGCACGATCTCGATCTCGGGGTCGTCGATGGACGGGTAGTACGACCGGTCCTCGGCGCGGATGTCGAACCCGGCCTTGGCCATCAGGTCCAACGTCGACTCCTGCAGGCTGCCCGACGGGAGAGCGAGTTTGAGGATCATCAGGGATTCCTCTCACCGGAGCCGCGGCCGCCGCCCCACGTCTACTTCCTTTTCTTTCCGGACGACCGCTTGCTCGACCTTTTCGACGTCTTCTTCGAGGATCGGGACCGCCTGCCGGACCTGGATCTTCGCTTCTTCTTGCCTTTGCCGGGCTTGCTCTTCACCACGTCCGACGAGGCCTGCACCATGGTGGCCTTGTTCGAAGTCGCCGGCTTCTTCTTTCGTCGCTTCTTCCGTTTCTTCCTGCCTTTCGCGGAGAGGTTCAGTTCCTTGCTTCGGGCCTCGATCGTCTTCTTCAGCTTCGCGGTCGCCGCCTGCTTCCGCTCCTGCGTGCGCCGCTCCCGGTTCCGCTTGCGCTTGAGCCGCTCCGCTTCCGCCTTCCGCGCCGCGCGTTCCTTCTCCTGCTGGATCCGAAGCCGCTCCAGCGTCTCCTGCCCCGTGGGGCAGTGCTCGTTGATCGGGCAGTTGGGACAGTCGTAGTCCTTCCGCGTGCAGATCCGCTCGGCGTGCATCTCGAACGCGTGGAAGACGCGCGCCCGCTGGGTCTTGGGGGTCGTTCGCCGCAGGCTCCGCATCTGGCTGTCGGGCGACGCGTGCTTGACCAGTCCCGTGCGGGCGGCCACCCGAAGCAGCCCCTCGGTCTCGGGCAGCTTGTCGTAGTCGAAATAGGCCAGGAGCAGCTCACCGACGGCCCGGCTGGACAGCTCCTCCATGCGGGTCAACTCGGCCAGCGCGTCTTCCGGCTCCAGCTCGGCGACCGGTTCGAGCGTCATCGCCTGGGCGTTGTTGAAGATCGCCGTCAGCGCGTCGGTGATCCGCGCGCCGGTGCCCGCCGGATAGTCGTCGCCCAGGAACTCGTCCAACTGCTCCGGGTCGCTGACGCGGACCTCGTTGAGGTCGACGAATCGCTGCCGGAGCCGCTCGAGCGCCTCTTCGGCGGGCCCCTCCTTCCCGTCCTTGAGCAGGAGGGTGATGAGCACCTGCTCGACCGGGGGACGCTCCTTGTACGCGTCCCGCCGGCCGAAGTGCTTCTCGAGGATGGGAAAGATGGTCTTGAATTGCCTGGTGGCCGAAACCCTTGCCAAAACCCCTCCTTTGCCAGGATCGCTTCAGAAACCCCATTATACCGGACTCGGCGCCGGAATCAATCCGACCGGAGCGAAATCCGGCGCCGCCGGGCCCTTCCCCGGCACCGCCCGGCGGTTGCACGGCCGCCGCGGCGCCGATATACTGTGGAATGGCCGGCGCGGACGCGTACGGGACGATCCGACACCGGGAGGAACGCGAATATGTGGGTCAACGTAGTTGGGCGGCACATGTCGCTGGGAACCGAGCAGCGGAGTCACGCGGAGGCGGAGGCGCAGAAGCTGGGCCGGTTTTTCGACGGCGTGAACGAGGTGAAGGTCACCTTCGAGCGCGAGAACAAGGACGTCAAGGCCGAGATCGTGTGCATGGTGAGCGGGGGCAAGACGCTGGTGGCGACGGAGACCGGGAGCACGATCCACGAGTCGCTCGAGTTTGCGTCGGACAACATGGCGCGCCAGATCAAGAGATACAAGGGGAAGCTGCGCGACCATCGCGGGGCGCGGGCGGCGAAGGGATCGGCGGGCGAGGCGGCGGAGGCGAGCGACCGGTCGCCCCGCACAGCAGAGGAGGAATAGATGCGACTCGGGGATTTTGTCCTCGAAGAGGCGATTATCCGTGAACTGCGGTCGGGCACCAAGCCGGACACACTCGCCGAGATGGTCCAGTACATCGTCGAGGCGGGCTGCCTGGAGCCGGAGGCGGCGGACTCGGTGGTCGATGCGCTGATGGCCCGCGAGGAGATCGGCAGCACCGGCATCGGCCAGGGGGTGGCGATCCCCCACGCCAAGCACGAGGCGGTCCGACGCCTGATCGGCGGCTACGGCCACAGCTCGGGAGGGGTGGAGTTCGACTCGCTCGACGGCCAGCCGGTCCATTCGGTCTTTCTGATCCTGTGGCCCGACGGCGTGATCGGCCCCCACCTGGAGGCCATCGCCCAGATCAGCCGCCTGCTCAAGCAGAAGGACCTGCTCGACCGGCTGACCGCCTGTTCGGAGAAGCGAGAGATCGTCGACCTGTTCGCCGAGGTGGACCAGCAAGCGGAAGAAGTGGCCTCATGATGCGGCGGAAGGCCGAGATCCCGGTCAACCAGGACGAGAGTCTGCACCTGCGGCCGATGCAGGTGCTGAACGAGCGGGCCATGCAGTTCGAGGCCGAGCTCACCCTCACCCGGAACGGGCAGACGGTGGACGCGAAGAGCATGCTGGAGCTGACCATGCTGGCGGGTCGGACGGGGCCGCTCACCCTCGAGGCCTGTGGCCCCGACGCCGACCAGGCCGTCGCGGCGCTCTCCGCGCTCCTGGACCAGGAGCTGAACAAGGGGTAGGCCGTGGAGAAATACACGGGCATCGGTGTCTCGCGCGGCGTCGCCGTCGGGGACGTCTACATCATCGAGAGCGAGCGCATGCCCGTCCGCCGCCGCACCATCCCGCCCGAGCGCGTCGACGACGAGATCGCCCGGTTCCACGACGCGGTCGCGAAGGCCATCGAGGGCATCCGAGACGACCAGACCCGCCTGGCGCCCCGGCTCGGCGAGGAATATCTCGCCATCTTCGAGAGCCACGTCCGCCTGCTCGACGACAAGCGCCTGCGCGAGGGGGTGGAGCACCGGATCCGGGAGGAGCAGATGGCGGCCGAGGCGGCCGTCGACGAAGTGCTCCAGAAGCACGTCCAGCTCCTCTTCGAAGACAAGAGCACCGCCCGCTGGGTCTCCGACATCTACGACATCCAGAGCCGGCTGCACCGCGTGCTGCTCGGCCGAAGCACCGGCGACCTGCGCGAGATGACCGGGCCCGCCATCATCGTCGCCGAGGACCTCACGCCCTCGCAGACGGTCTCGTTCGAGCGCGACCGGGTGCTGGGCATCGCCATGGAGGCGGGCGGGACCACGTCGCACACGGCCATCATCGCCAACGCCCTGGGCATCCCGGCCGTCGTCGGCCTGCGCGGGCTGACCGCCGAGGTCCGGGCCGGCGACCGGCTGGTCGTCGACGGCGGCGCCGGCGAAGTGCTGGTCAACCCCGACGACGACACGCTCGCCCGCTACGTCCGGATCGAACAGGACATCGTCGAGTCCGACCGCCGCCTCCTCGACGAGCAGGCCGCCCTCCCCGCCGAGACCATCGACGGTTGGCGGGCCACCCTCTACGCGAATATCGAGTTCCCCCGCGAGGTGCAGAACGCGCTCGACAACGGGGCCGAGGGGATCGGCCTCTACCGCACCGAGTACCTCTACATGGAGAAGGGGCGGGAGCCGACCGAGGAGGAACATTTCGAGGCCTATCGCTCGGCCGCCGAGGCCATGTGGCCCCACCCCGTCGTCATTCGGACGTTCGACCTGGGCGCCGACAAGGCGGCGACCGCCGAGGGCGAGCGGGTCACCCCCGAGCCGAACCCGTTCCTCGGCTGCCGTTCCATCCGCCTCTGCTTCGAGCGCGAGGGAATGTTCAAGACGCAGCTCCGCGCCATTCTCCGCGCCTCCGTCTACGGCTACGTCCGCATCCTGCTCCCCATGATCAACTCGCTGCAGGAGATCCGCCGCGCCCGGGAGTTCATCGCCGAGATGCACGACGAGCTGGACGCCGAGGGGCTCAAGCACGAGCGGGACGTCGAGGTGGGAGCGATGATCGAGGTCCCCAGCGCCGCGGTCCAGGCCGACTCGTTCGCCAAGGAGGTCGACTTCTTCTCCATCGGCACCAACGACCTCATCCAGTACACCCTCGCGGTCGACCGGGCGAACCCGGTCGTCTCGCACCTCTTCCAGCCGGCTCACCCGGCGGTGATCAAGCTGATCAAGAACACGATCGACGCCGGCGACGCCGCGGGCATCCCCGTCGCCATGTGCGGCCAGATGTCCAGCGACCTCTCCTACCTCGTCCTCCTCCTCGGCCTGGGGCTCCGCGAGTTCAGCACCAGCCCCAAAGTCCTGCCCGAGGTCAAACGCGCCATCCGCATGATCAAGGTCGAAGAGGCCCGCGAGGTCGCCGGCGGCGTGCTCAAGGAGGCCGACGCCACCGAGGCGCTCCGCATCCTGACCGCCGGCCGCGCCGAACTGCTCCAGGACGAATAGCTCCCTCGCCCGCCGTGACCGCCTCTCGCTCGGCACGCCCCCGCCGTACCGCCCGGTCGTCCCGAAACTCCCGCGCGGGCTCGTGCGACTTGACTTGTGACGGCGATTGCCGTATCGTTGGGCGCAGCATTTCCGGCCGCGCCAGGTGACGGCCGCCAGACACGAGCTCTCGACAAGTGGAGGCACGGTGAGCCAGGAAACAGGACGGGCAGGCGGGAAGCGATTGAACGTGCGGCAGTTGATCTTGACCACGCTGCTGGCGGCGAGCGTGATCGTGCTGGCGATCGCCCTCTGGCAGCGGCGCCCGTGGGCCTCGCCCCGGGAAGACCTTTCCATTCACAAGGCGGCCGCCAAGGGCGACGACCTGCCGGTTGACGCTACGTTGCCGAGGGCAGACTTCTACGCTAGACAGGCCCTCGTATACGAGAATTTAGGGGCCCCCGAAGAGGCGCTGGCAGC
>JAWODX010000105.1:0-10235 GCA_046483085.1 Planctomycetota bacterium | reverse complement strand
GACTCGAACGTGTCCGACGAACTGAAGGACGGCGACACGACCGTCCACTCCTACGAGACCGCCCCGTCGCTGCCGACCGTCGACGCCGACTGGTTGGTCGCCCACGGCAAGCAGATCAGCCCGCCGATCCAGGACGGCAAGTATCTGATCGAGGACAAGGTCATCTCGCCGGACAACAATCCGTACGGGTTCGCCAGCCCGACCGGGATCTACTACATCACCGGCGACTACGGGCTCCGGATCGTCCGCTGTCACATCACCGCCACACTCGTGATCCTGACGAACAAGAAAGTGTTCTTCGAGGACGCCTGCGTGCACGCGCCGGCGGCGCCCAACTATCCGGCACTGGTCATGGACAACGAGCTCTTCTACGACCTCGACGGGAACCTGTCGGAGATCGACAGCGGCGTCGATTTCAACCGCGACGGCGATACGACCGACACGTTCACGCCCACGATCCGCGGCGTCGTCTACGCCAGGAAATCCATCAGCGGGCTCCAGTGGCAGGGCGGGACGAACGTCGTCCGCTTCAAAGGCGCCCTCGTCAGTGAAAAGTTGTACCTGATCGGCGACGGCTGCATCTTCGAGCAGGACCCCGACCTCTCCACGAACCTCGTCCACCAGTTCCAGGGCCCGGGGCTCCAGCTCGTGACCGGCTCGATCACCTACGAGTAGGAGGAGCAGCATGGGAGCATGGGGGCATGGGAGCATGGGTGCACGGCTGCTCCGGCGCGTCGGAGTATGGGCGCGTCGGCGCCTGCTCCCCCGTGCGCCCGCGCTCCCGCGCTCCCATGCCCCCATGCCCTCGCGCGCCGCGTTCACCCTGGTCGAGGTCGTCCTCACCGTCCTCATCGTGGGCGTCGGGCTCGTCGCGTGCCTCCGGGCGATCCCCGTGCTGCTCGACGCCTCGGAGGCCTCGGAGAAGAGCCTGACCGCCCAGCGGCTGGCCACCGACCTGCTCAACGAGATCGCGCTCCTCCCGTTCGAGGACCCGAAGGACCCGGTCAAGTTCGGCCCCGAGGACGACGAGACCGGCGACACGCGCGCCGGCTTCGACGACGTCGACGACTACGACGAATGGTCCGCCTCGCCCCCCCAGACGAAGGACGGAACGAAACTCGCCGACGCCTACTCCCGGTCCGTCCTCGTGCAGTCGGTCGAACCGGACGACTTCGACGCCGCCTGCGCCGACGACCGCTACAAGCCGAAGCGGATCACCGTCACCGTGTCCGCGCCCGGCATGCCCGACCTCTCCATCTCCACCATCCGCCTCCGGGGCGCCAACCGCGAAGACCGATGACCCGCCCCGCCCGCCCGCCGCGTTAACAACGACCGCCATATGCCGATACGTATACGTAGCCGGGCGCGCGCCCGGCCACGGGCGCGCCCCGGATCAAGCCGACCGAGCGGAGAGAAGCGTGGACATCGTTCGACGGCGACATTCGCCCATCGGGATCGACATCGGCCCCACGGCCGTCAAGCTCGTCCAGTTCCGCGCCCGGGCGCTGGGCCTCGAACTGCTGGCCGCCGCACGGCTCGAACTCCCGTTCCCCAACAACGGCGAGGGCAAGCCGGACCGCGCCGCGTTCTCCAGGGAGCTGCACAAGGAGCTCAAGGCCGCGGCGTTCGGCGTGCGCCGCGCGGTGGTCACCCTCCCGGCCGCCGACGTCGACGTCCGACCGCTCACCCTCCCGACCGACCACAACGACGTGGCCCGGATGGTCCGCTGGGAGGCGGAATCGTACCTCGACTACCCGACCGACGAGGCGATCCTCGACCACGTGGTCCTGGGCGAGGCGAAGGCGGCCGGCGAGCGCCGGCTGGAAGTGCTCGCCGCCGCCGCCCGGAAGACCCGCGTGCTCGCCGCCCTCGATCTGCTCGCCCGGGCCGGCCTCCTCGTCGACGCCGTCGACATCGTCCCCCTCGCGCTGACCCGCGCCCTGCAGTACGCACAGCCCGAGGCGGACCGCGCGACCGTCGCCGTCGACATCGGGGCCGCGACCACCCACACCGTGATCGCCGACGGCGGCGAGCTGCGAATGAGCCGGACCCTCGACTTCGGCGGCGACGCCCTGACCGATGCGATCGCCGAGGCGCTCGAGGTCGGCCGCGACGAGGCCGAGCACCTCAAGCGCCAGCACGGCGTCGGGCTCGTCGACGAGGTGCCCGCCGAGGCAGACCTGGAAGAGCCGACGGCGGAGTCGGAGGAGGCCCGCAAGATCGCCCGCATCATCAACGACATCCTCCGCGACAAGCTCGACCAGTTGGCGCGGGAGCTGTCGAAACTCCTCCGCTACTTCTCCGCCCAGAACCAGGGCCGGCGCGTCGAGCAGGTCTTCCTGGTGGGCGGCGGCGGCTCGCTGAGGGACCTCGACCGGGTGCTCGCCGCCCGGCTCGATGCCGAGGTGAAACACGGGGCGCCCATCCGCCGCATCACCCGCCGGGCCGGCGCGGCCGACGGGGTCGACGACGGGGCGCTGGCCGTCGCCGCCGGACTCGCCCTGCGGGGGATATGAGATGCAGTCCGTCAATCTCATGCCGCCGGGATACGCCGACACCCAGCGGGCGAAGCGCCGTCTCATTCTCGGGATCGGCGTGGCGATCGCGCTGCTCCTCGTGATGGTCGGGGTCCGCGGCCTGGTGCGGAAACGGATCGGCGACCGCGCGCACGCCCGCGAGCTGCTCGAGGAACGGCTCGGCGAGCTGAAGGCGGCGAAGGCGGACCTGGCGGTCGGCCGCAAGCGGCTGCGCGGCCTGGCCGGCCAGTTCCTCGTCGTTCGCACCCTCGAGCGCAACCGCCGCTGGGCGTCGTACGTCGGGCACGTCGCCCGGGCCGCCAACCCGAGCATCGTGCTCTCCCGCGTCCACGTCGCCCCGCGCTCGCCGGCCACGGGCGGCCGGGCCGAGCCGCGGACCTCGACGAGCTCCCGGCCGGCGGCGGCCGGACGACCCGAATCCCCCGAGAGACTCGTCCTGCTGATCGAAGGCTATGCGCTCTCGAACACCGACGTGTATCAGTTCATCAACGCGCTGCGGGAGACGCGGATGTTCGAGCGGGTCAACTTCAAGGGCTCGCGGGCGACCCACTTGCGCCTGCGGAAGGTGAGCCGGTTCGAGCTCGAGTGCCCGGTCCGCTATGCGTCCGGCGCCGGGCCGCCGGCGCCCGCGGCGGCCGCCGAGGTGGCCGCCGACCTGGACCGCGGACGACGGCTGCTCGACCGGGCCGGGCGAGCGGAAGGAGGGGGCGGACCATGAAGCCCACGAAACTCGACCTGGTCACCCTCGCACTGGTCCTGCTTATCGCGGCGGGCGGATATCTCGGCTGCTTCCGCGGCCAGCTCGCCCGCCTGCGACGGCTGCGGCAGGAGGCGGCGGACCTGTCGGAACGAACCGCGCACAAGGACGAGACCTCCGCCGAGCTCACCCGGACGCGAGCGCGGCTGCGACAACTGCGGACCCGCATCGGCCGCTTCATGGCCGACGTGGCGACCGAGGACGACGCGCCCAAGGCGGTCGGCGCCATCGTCCGCCGCGCCCGCGAGGCCGGCGTGACCATCGACTCGATGAGCCCCGGCTCGCTCGTCGAGGGGCCGACGCTCCATTACCTGCCGATCACGGTCACCGGGTCCGGCGAGTTCCCCAGGCTCTACGACTTCCTGGTCCGGATCGAGCGCGGCCCGACCGTGATGACGGTGAACCGGATGGCCGTGGAGAGCGAGCCGCTCTCGGAACACTGCACGCTGACCGTCGAGCTGCGCGTCTACTTCGCGAAGTCCGGCGCGTGGAAGGAGCGGGACGCGTGAATCGACAGACCGGCGACAAGTCGGAGAAGCGCGGGCCCGCCCTCTTCAAGAGCAAGAAAGAGCTGGTGATGCTCGGCGTGTCCGCCACGATCTTCGCCGTGGTCATCTACACGATGTACCTCTCGAAGGGTCCCGAGGACCGGCTGGGGGCCGCCGAGCTCGACGAGGACGTCGCCGCCGCGCCCGTCCCGGGCGACGCCCCGACCGCCCCGAGCGATCCGGCTGACGCGCAGCCGGCGCAAGACCTGCTCGACCAGGTCGATTTCGAGAATCTGGCGACGGAGCCGGACCTGCCGCCCCCGCCCTGGCCGGACCGCGACCCGTTCGTGCCGGCGGGGCCGCTCAAGAAGCACCTCGCCCGGTCGAATGCGCAGCACGATGAATCGGAGCCGGGGCCCGCGGCCGAGCCGGTGGTGGTCAGGCCGGACAATCTGAAGGAGACGCTGGCCCGCATCCCCGGCGGCGAGAAGGCGGCGGAGGCCGGGTTCCGGCTCGGGGCGGTGATGCGGACGGGCGACTGGCACGGGGCGACGATCAACGGCCGGGTGCTCCAGGTCGGCGACCGGGTGCTGGGATTCACCCTCGACGCGGTGCTGGCGGACGGGGTGATTCTGCGGCGCGGCCGGCACCGCATCAAGCTGCCCATGCGGCCGGGGGCGCTCCGTCGGTTGGAATAGCGGGCCGCCGCCCGTGGTGGCAAAGGAGGAACCGATGAGGATCCGACGACTCGTTCGCGGCCGTGCCCGGCTGGCCGGGCTGCTGCTGTGTGCGGCGGCGCTGGCGGGCCCGGCCCGGCCGGCGCACGCCCAGGAGCAGCCCGAGGTGAAGACAGCCGACGGCCGGAAGACCGTGACCATCTCGACCCGCAGCATGCCGCTGGCCGAGTTCCTCGAACTCATCTCGGTGAGCTGCAAGCTGAACCTGGTCTGTCCCAAGGGCATTTCGGGCGACGTGTCGGCGAACTTCCACGACGTCCCGGCGCTCGACGTGCTGGACGCCGTGCTGGAAGCGAACGGCTACGAGTACGTGGTCGAGACGGCGGCCGGTCAGAGCATCATCAAGATCCGGAAGGCGGTGGCGGCTGCGGAGGCGGCAGGGGCGCCCGGGGAGCCGCCGGCCGCGCCGGCCGTCCAGGTGCACCCGGACGGCACGGCATCGGTCTCGGCCCAGGCCCTGCCGCTCGCCGAGTTCATCGATCTGTTGTCCGGCCGCTGCAAGCTGAACGTGGTCTGCCCGAGGGACATCTCGGGGAAGGTGTCGGCCACGCTGAACCGGGTGCCGCCGCGCGAGATCCTGCGGACGGTGCTGGAGGCGAACGGGTACCAGGCGGTGGCCGAGGAGGTGGCCGGGCTGGAGATCCTGAAGGTCCGCCCGCTCGCGCCCCCGGCCGAGGCGGAGGAGGAAGCGCCGGACGAGGAGCCGTTGGTGGTCCAGACCTTCCTCCTCAGCTACACGACCGCCGACGACATCAACGAGGTGGCGCGGACGCTGCTCACCAAGAGCGGGAGCGTGGCCGACGTGCCGGGCAAGAACGCGATCGTCGTGCGCGACACCGCCGCCGCGCTGAAGGAGGTCGAGGCCGTGGTGACGGCGTTCGACCGCGCCCCCCGGCAGGTGATGATCGACGCCAAGGTGGTCGAGATCGGCAAGACCGACCTGGAGGAGCGCGGGTTCAACTGGTCGATGTTCCAGGACATGAACATCGCCGACCTCACGCTCGAGGCCAGCTACGCGCGGGACGCGACGTGGACTACGGTCAAGCAATCCGGGAGCCCCGACTCCCGGACGCGCGACATCACGCGGACCACCGGCACGAACGTCGACCTGCGCGGCGGGATCCTGGAGGAGAACAACGCGCAGCTCCTGCTCGACTTCTTCGACACCCTGACGAACACGAAGATCATCTCGCGGCCGAGCGTCCGCACGATCGACAACAAGGCCGCCCACATCATCTCCGGCCAGATCGTCCCCATCCCCCTCTTCGACTTCGCCAAGGACACCGGCGTCCGCACCCTCAGCGGGTTCCAGGAGGAGCAGATCGGCGTCGAACTCACCGTCACCCCCCACATCAACGAGGACGGCTACATCACCCTCGAGGTGAACCCGAAAGTGGAGAGCATCGATCGGTACATCACCGTCGACGGCAACGAACAGCGCCCCGTGAAGAACACCCGCCAGGCCCGGACGACCATCCGCATCCAGGACGGCCAGACCGCGGTCATCGGCGGCCTCACCTCGTCCGACACGAAAGTCACCCGGACCGGCCTCCCCTTCTTCAAGGACCTGCCCGGGCTCGGCTGGCTCTTCAGCCACAAGACCAACGACGTGGAGCACTCCGAGCTCATCATCTTCATCACCCCGAAGACGATCGGGCAAGGTCCCGAGAAGCTGACCGAGAAGCAGAAGGGGCTGCTGCGAGAGATCGAGGAGGTCGGGATCGTTCCCGCGGTCGGCCCCGACCTGCCCCCGGGGGACGAAGACGAGTGACCCGCGCCCGCCGCCGCACGCCCCCGTCGACAAGCCGATCCGGGTCCTGTAGAATCGGCGCAGTGATGTCCTGTAAGCGGACCGGCCCGATGGAGACTCTCCCGTGAGCCGCAGACTGCGGATCGGCCTGATCCTCGCCCTGGGCGTCGCCGGCGCGGCCGCCGCTGCGACACCCGATCGCGCCGAGCTGCGCGAACGCCTGCAGGCGTCGCGGAAGGCCATGCGCCGGGGCGTCGAACTGCTCCGAAAGGGCCAGCACGCCGAGGCGCTGGCCGAGCTCGACAAGGCCGACCAGCTCGTCCCGAACCATCCCGTCATCCAGTATAACCGCGCCTGCGCGCTCTCTCTGCTCGGCGAGAAGGACGCGGCGCTCGACGCCCTGGACGCCGCCATCGCGCGCGGCTACACCGACTCCGCCCACATGGAGAAGGACCCCGACCTGGCGGCGGTCCGCGAGACGGATCGGTTCAAGGAGCTGGTTGCCAGCGCGAAGGAGAAGGCGAAGGGCCTGCCGCCGCTCGTGCACGTGCCGACCGGGTACCGGAACGACGGCGAGAAGCGCTATCCCTTGTTCGTCACCCTGCACGGGGCGGGCGGCACGCCGAAGCCGATGCTCCGGATCGCCCGCCGGGCGCTCGGGGAAGAGAACGCGTTCGTGCTCGCGCCGTTCGGCTCGTCGCCGGCCGGGTCCGGGCACACGTGGAACAGCACCGACCTGCGGAAGATTCCCGCCGCGGTGGAGAGACTCAAGAAGAAGTACCGCATCCGCCGCGTCTACCTGCACGGGTTTTCGGCCGGCGGCCACGTCGGCTACGTGCTCGTCCTGCGGTCGCCCGACCTGTTCGACGGCTTCATCCCGATGGCGGGCGCGCTCCGGCGCCGGCACGCCAAGCGGCTCGATCTGGACCGGGCGAAGGGCCTCCCGGTCTTCGCCATCCAGGGCACGAACGACCCGGTCGTCCCGCTGAAGGCGGCCGAGCGATCGCTCGAGGTTCTCAAGAAGCACGGCACGGTCACCCGCATCCACAAACATCCCGGCGGTCACACCGGGCCGAAGGACCTCGGGAAGGTCCTCCGCGAGGCGGTCGAGTGGATCGACGAGCAGACCGGCGCGCAAGACGCGCAGCGCGGCGCACGGGCCGCGAGTGAGGCGGGCTGAGCCACGGCGCAACATTCAACACTCAATGCTCAACTCCTGTCGGCCGGCGTCTGAAGACTCGGCGGACGACCCCCGCGCCCGGGTGCATAGGTCAAATGGGTCCTGTCGGACTTATCCGCCTGCGTTGCGCCGGTTATTGGGCTGCTTGACACCCCCGCCGGCCCAAAATAGAATGCGGGGCGCATGGACGCGCCGGAGCGGCAGACCTTCTCGCGGGACGAGCGGCTGAAGCGGCGGCAGGATTTCCGCCGGTGTATCACCCGCGGCCGGCGCTCGATCGGCCGCTTCGTGGTCGTCTACCTGGCGCCGAACAAGCTGGGCCGGACGCGGCTGGGCGCCGGCTCGACCGCCCGGCTGGGCAACGCCGTCCAGCGGAACCGGCAGAAGCGGCTCGTGCGCGAGGCGTTCCGCCTCGCCAAGCACGAACTCCCGCGCGCGGTCGACCTCGTGGTGCTTCCGAAGGTCCCGTGGGCCGAGCCGCCGCTCGACGAACTCAAGGCCGATCTGCTGGACGCTGCGAAGCGGGCAGCCGACGCAGCCGGGCCAGCATAGAAGAGGAAGACGGGAAAAGTGGGAAGCGGGGACAGAATCCAGGGGGCGGCATCCGCAGGACGCCGCAGACATCGTTCTTTTCCAGTTGCCCTTTTTCCCGTTTTCCCTTCGCTTTTCCGCGCCCTGCTGATCGGGCTGACTCGGCTCTATCAGTACTCGCTCGGCGCGATGCTGCCCGACTCGTGCCGGTTCTCGCCCACGTGCTCCGAGTACTTCGTCCGGGCGGTCCGCAAGCACGGAGCGCTGAAGGGCACGTGGCTGGGCATCCGCCGGGTCCTGCGCTGTCACCCGTATCACGAGGGCGGCCGCGATCCGGTCCCGTGAGGCGAGCGAGACAAGGAAAATCGGGAAACTGGAAAATGGGGAACAGGACAACAGAACGTTGTCATTGCAGGGTCTGTCGGACGCTGCAATCCCTCTTGCGGTTTTCCCGCTTTCCATTTTTCCTTCCTGCACTCGCCCCAAATCAGGTCATCCCTGGAGAGGAGAACGTGAATGTCGATTGAAGGCAACGCCGTCGTCGCCCAGTCCGGCGGGCCGACCGCCGTCATCAATGCCAGCGCCTGTGGTGTCATCCAGGAGGCGATGAAGACCGACGCGATCACCGGCGTCTTCGCCGGCCACAACGGCATCCTCGGCGTGCTCAACGAGGACCTCTTCGACCTGGGCCGGGAGGACCCCGACCAGATCGAGCTGCTGAAGAGCTCGCCGTCATCCGCGCTCGGCTCCTGCCGATACAAGCTCAAGGACCTGGAGTCGAACCGGGCCGACTACGAGCGCATCCTCGCGGTCTTCCGCGCCCACGACGTCCACTACTTCTTCTACATCGGCGGGAACGACTCGATGGATACCGCCCAGAAGCTCAACCAGCTCGCCGAGGAGGAGGACTGGCCGCTCATCGTCATGGGCGTCCCGAAGACGATCGACAATGACCTCGCCGGGACCGACCACTGCCCCGGCTACGGCAGCGTCGCCAAGTACAACGCGACGATCGCCACCGAGGCCGGGCGCGACACCGAGGCGCTCTACACCCACGACACGGCGACGGTGATGGAGACGATGGGCCGGAACGCCGGCTGGATCGCCGCCGCCTGCGGCGTCGCACATCGCACGCCCGAGGACGCCCCGCACCTCGTCTACCTGCCCGAGATCCCGTTCTCGATGGAGCGGTTCGTCGCCGACTGCCAGAAGGTCTACAACGACATCGGCCGCGTGTTCGTGGTCGTCGGTGAAGGGCTGAACGACGGCGAGGGGAACTACGTCGCCGAGCAGGGCGGGCAGTTCGGCAAGGACGCGTTCGGGCACACCCAGCTCGGCGGCGTCGCCGAGACCCTCCGGACCGTCGTCCAGGACGAGGTCGGCATCAAGTGCCGATACATCAAGATGGGCACCGCCCAGCGGAACGGCATGCACTTCGCCAGCCGGACCGACCGCGACGAGGCCTACGCCGTCGGGCAGAAGGCCGTCCAGCACGCCGCCGAAGGGACGAGCGGCCTGATGGTCACGCTCGAGCGGAAGTCCGACGACCCGTACGAGTTCGACACCGGGCTCGTCGACCTGGACGTCGTCGCCAACGGCGAGAAGATGGTCCCGCGCGAGTACATCAACGAGGAGGGCAACGGGATCACGGGGGCGATGGTCGACTACGTGGCGCCGCTGATGCAGGGCGAGGTCGAGATCCGGATCGGCGACGACGGCCTCCCGATCTACACCCGCTTCGCCCGCCACAACGTGGAGAAGAAATGCCCCGACCGGGAGTAGCCGCGTCCGGCGCGGCCGGGAACGCGCGAACATTAGCACTACAACGCTACAGTGCCGCAAGCGGATCGGCGTAAGGCACGGGCGAAGAACACAATACGGAACTCTTCACCTGTATCGTGGCAGACAAGAATGTCTGCCCCACCCATGCGGCGGACTCTGGCCGGTGGGGCAGGCATTTCTGCCTGCCTGGCCATTGCGCGGGGCTGCCGGAGCGCAGGCAGCCAGGAAAAGCAGCGTTGTAGTGTTAGCGTCCCGGGCTATGGGTCAGACGCACCGGCGTTACTTTTGAGGACGGCGGTGGCGTGGCGGGCGAAGTGGCCGCGGAGGTCGCGGGTGTAGGTCCGCAGGATCTTCTCGCCGAGGCCTTCGTGGTCGCCACAGCGATAGAGCGCCCGGGCGAGCACAAGCTCGCGGAGACATTCGTTGCGGTTGCCCCGCCTGATGGTCTTCGTGCCGCCGCGCCCCTCGACGAG
>JAWODX010000132.1:0-17123 GCA_046483085.1 Planctomycetota bacterium | reverse complement strand
AGAAGCTGGAGAGGCTGCAGTCGGCGGAGGAGGAGCTGGGCGTCGTCTTGATGGCCTACGACTGCACCGGCCCGCCGCGGCGGCCGCCACCGACCCGTTCGACCACCGGCCCCCGCGCGTCGATGTCGCCCTCGTCATCGACCAGTCGTACAGTATGCGGCGCAACGATCCCGAACGGCTGCGCGTGGCCGCCGCGAAGCGTTTCGTGGAACTCGCTGCCGCGGGCGGCCGCATCGGAAACGTGTGCGTCGTCGCCTTCGACGCGGAGAGCAAAACCCTCCTCCCGCTCACACCGCCCTCGAAGACAACGGCGTTTCGCCGGGCGCTCGGCCGGATCAGCGCACTCGGCCAGACGAACATGGACCGGGCGCTCGAGCGGGCCGCCGCCGAGCTCGAGCGCGGCGGCAGCGCCGCCCGCACCGTCCTCCTCCTCACCGACGGCAAGAACGACCCCAAGCAATACGAGAACACCCACCGGGCGTTCCGAGGCAAGTGGCCGGTCTATACCGTCGGCCTGTCGAAAGAGGCGGACGCCAAAACGCTGAAGCAGATCGCCCGCGAGACCGGCGGCGAGTTCTTCGACGCTCCCACCAACAAGAAGCTCCGCGAAATCTTCAGCCGCATCTGCTTCGCCATCGAGCGCCGAGCAATCATCCGCACCGATCGGCTCGACCTGGCGCCCGGGCGGGCCGAGCACTTGTCCGTGCCGGTCGACGACGCGATCACCCACACGGTCTTCTCGGCCCGCGGCCGGCAACGCGAGGCCGAGCTCCGCGTCGAGCCGCCGGGGCCGGCCGAGCCGGAGGACCGGTCGGCGAGCGGCGCGTTCCGGTTCGCCGCCTACCGCAACCCCCCCATCGGCCGATGGAAAGCGACAGTCCGGGCCGGCGCACAGCAAACGCGCGCCACGTTCAAGGCCGCCGCCACCACCGACCTCTTCCCTGTCCTCTTCCCGCTCAAGGACCGCTACAATCACGGTCAGCCGATCCACGTCGTCTGCTCGCTGGCCCGGGTCGCCCGGGCCGTCGAAGATGCAACCGCCACCGCCGTCATCCGCGTCGGCGGCAAGCGATATGAGCAGACACTCCGGAGCGCGGGCGGGGGGATCTACGAGGGCGCGTTCACCGGCGACATGCCCCACGGCCCGTTCCGACTGGCCGTCTCGTTCGCCGGAGAGACGGCGAAGGGGAATGTATTCCGCCGCCAGCTTACCGCCGACGGCCGCATCGAGCCGCGTCGCCAGCCGGAGATCCGAGCCGACATCGACGCGATCGACTTGGGGCGGCTCTACAATACCGAGACCGGCCGGGCCTCGGTGACCGTCCGGAAACTGCTCCCGCCGAAGACAAAGCTCGACCTGCACCCCCGCTTCCTCGGCGACACGATCCCCGCCGACGCGGTCGAACTCCGGCTCGGCCCCGCCGACGCAAAGGGCCGGCAGAAGCTGATCCTCGCCGTGACGGTCCCCGCGCGTCAGAAGGCCGGCGATCATCGCGCCCGGCTCGTCCTCGCCCTCGGCAAGGCCCGACACGCCATCCCCGTCCGGCTGGACGTCGCCAACCCCCGACTCGTCGCCGAGCCGCGTTCCGTCGTCTTCGGCCGCACGCTGGTGGACTCGGCAACCCGGAAACAGCTCCGCCTCCGCGCCGAGCCGAAAGGCGCTCTCGACCTCGAGCTCAGCCTGACCGGCGGCGCCGCGAAGTTCAGCTCGGTCGATCGGGCGAAGCTGCGGGTGGGCCCGGCTGGCGCGACGGTCACGCTCGCTCTGGCCGTCCCCGCGGGCGCGGAGCCGGGAGAGCGAACGGGCGTCCTGCAGATCGACACCGGTTTCCGCCGGACAACAGTTCCGATCTCGCTGACGGTGGTCCGGGCGGCGCTCGTGGCGTCCCCGGTCGCTCTCGATTTCGGCGAAGTCGAGCCGGGCAAGACCGCAACGCGGACCGTCGAGCTCGGCGTGTCCAGCCCGGTCGCCGTGGCGGCGGAACTGCGCGCCGAGTTGGGCGGCGGGCTCGCGCCCCGCTCACTCGACCTCCACGGCAAGCAGGTCCGACTGAAGCCCGGCCACCGGGCGCAGGAGGACGCCTCGCTTCGCATCCCGCCGGCTCAGCGTACCGGCCCGATCAGCGGGGTCGTGCGGGTGACGGCCCGCGGCCGGGAGATCGGCTCGATCCCGGTCCGCGCCCGCGTCGTCCCCGTCCACACGTTCGTGGTCGAGCCGACCGACGCCCGCATCGGGCCAGTCCCCATCGGCCGCGAGCGGTCGGCTCCCCTGACCATCCGCTCGACGCTTGCCGCGCCGCAGACGGTCCGGATCGAGCCGGACGACGGATCCCCGTTCGTCGCCATCGAGCCGCGCCGGGTCGAACTCGGCCCGAATGACCGGGCGACGGTCACCGCCGTCTGCCGCCCGACCCTCGAGTCGCGGCCCGGGCACGTCGGCCGAACGTTCCGCCTGTCGGGCCCGATGCGCGGACGGTCGATCACCGCCTCGGCCGAGATCGTGCCGCCCGACGGCGGGACGTTCCGCGTGGACAGGGTGGTCCGGGCGGGTGCGGTCCCGCCCGGCGGGACGCGCCGGGCGGAGCTGACCGTCACCTCGACGATCGACGTGCCGCAGGACATCCGGATCGAGCCCGACCGCTCGCTCGACCGGCCCGTGTGGGTGGAGGTCGGCGAGCGCCGGGTCCGGCTCGGGCCCGCCGAGACGGCCACGGTGACGGTCCGCTGCACGGCCTTCCCCGGCGCGGGGAACGCGCGGCACGAGCAGGCGCTGACCGTCCGCGGCCCGCTGGGCGAACGGACGACGACCGTTGCCGTCGACATCCGCGCCCCGGCCGCGTCCCGGCCCACACGCACCCCGCTCCTCCTGCTCTTCTCGTTCGCCCTCCTGCTGCTCGCCGCGCTCGTCTATCTGATCCTGTGTGCGCTGTTCGAGCTGCCGATGCCGCGGATGGCCAAGTACTTCGCCTCGGCGGCCGTCCTGAACGTCGCGTTCTTCGTCCTGCTCACCCAGATGCTCGGGATGAAGGAAATGGCGGAGCGGCACTACGTGAGCATCCGGCTGGACGAGACATTCGATCTGGCCTCCGAGCCCGCGGTCCGGATGGCGCCGCCGGAGGAGCCGGTGCCCGTGAAGGAGACGGAGCGCCCCGCCGAGCCCGAGGAGCGGCGCGCCCGGCCCGAAGAGAAGGAACGTGAACCCCTCGAGGCCAGGTCAACCGAGCCGGAAGCGCGCACGGAAGAACAGGCACGCCACGAGGTGACCGCGGAGCACGAGATCCTGCGCCGGCACCCGGAGCTGACGAGGATGACCGAGCGCGAGCTCCAGGAGGTCATCGATGCCGCGAAGAAGGTGGAGCAGCAGGTCGAGGAATCCAGACCCATCGAGCCGACCCTCTCCTTCGCGGACACGCAGAAGGCGCGGGCGGAAACCGAGCGACGGAAGCGCCCGGAAGAGGTACAGGAGCGGGCCGCGATGGCGAGGAAGCTCCGGACGGAGCGGACGACGCGCGCCACCGATGCCGGCCTGATCCGACCCAGGGACCGGCCGGAGAAGCTCCGAACCGAGCCGGCCGAGCCGGTCGGCGCGGACGTGCGCGAGGTCCGACGAGCGACCGAAAGGGCCGGGCTCCCCCGCCCCGGCACCGCCGCGGTCCCGGAACGTCTTGCCCCGGGTGATGAGCCAGAGGGGCGCTCGAAGTCGGAGGCCGCCCGGGCTGACCTCGGTCGCGCACGGCGAGGCAGCGGCGAGCGACCGGCCTCCGGGGGCCCCGTCGCGCGCCTCGTGGCCCGCCTCGGTCCGCCCTCCAGAAAGCCGGTGACGAGCCGGCGCGAGCATATCGCCGGCGAGGCGAAGCCGAGCCAAAGAAGCCGCGTCGCGTCGCACGTTGTCGAGGCGCCGGAGTCCGGCGCAGGCATGTCCCGGTCGAGCGCCGGGGCGCCCGGCACGAAAGGAGCCGCGGCGGGCGCGGATCGCGACGAGCCCGCCGTCCGGGAGACGGCGTTGCGGCGGGACCTGCCCGCCGGGCCACCGGTCGCATCGGCGCTGCTCGCCCGGCCGCCCGCGCGGAGGAAGTCCACCCGCCCGGTCGCGCCGAGGGTGCGGGCAGAGACGCCGCCCATGGACCGGATCAAAGTCGCCCCCCGGCCAGAGATGCGGACCCCGGCCCGGGTCCGAACGGGAATACCGCGGGCGGAGTCTCCGGGAGCCGCTGCCCGGCGGGGGGCAGCACGAGCGGACGCGGCGCCGGCGCTCGACGCGCTCCCGGCCGCGCCCCGGCGCGCCGCAGCCGGCACGGCCACGACACTCGCAGCGAAGTCCCGCACGAGAAAGGCGGTCATCCGCGTATCGCTGCCCGAGTTCGAGACCACCCGGGACGTGGCGAAAGCGCGACACGCGGCACCCTCGGCGGTTCCGCCCGAGGCGGCCGCCGGCGGCGAGCGCGCGAGGACATCGGCCGCCGGGCCGCAGCGAGACGCCGTCGCGGAAGGAACGGCGGCACAGGCCACCGCTGCGCCGGCTGACGCCGGCCGGACCGTCTCCGCCGGGCGCGAAGTGGCGCTGGTCGCCTCGGCTTCCGGTGAGCGCCGGAAAGCCACAGGCCCGCCCGAGGCCCCGGCCGCTGAACCGGGCGGGGTGCGTCGCGTCGAGGTCGGCTTCTCCCGTCCGGTCGCCGGTCATTCGGAGGCGCGGGTGCTCCGGGCTCGCGGCACGACAGGCGGCGGCCGCACGGACGTGGCGGCGGCAGGCAGCGAGGCCGTCGGCTCACCCGCGATCACAGACGCGGAAGATCGGGCCATCCGAGCGCTCGGCGGCGGGCTCGCCCGCCGCGAGGCCGGGCCGGCGCACCGGGGCCAAACGGCTTCACCGACGGAATTGACGGCGCCGGCCGTGCGCCCGGTCGAGCGCGGCCGCACCGAGGCCCGGGCAACCGCCCCGGGCGCAAGCATCGCGGACGCCCGGCGCGCCGGGGCCGGGTCCATCGGGGCCGTACGCGGCCCGGCCGCCTCGCCGGATGAACCGACCGGGCGGCCGAGCCCGCTCGACCTGGTCCGTGCCCGTCTCGGCGCCCCCGTCGACGCGGTCATCGCAGGACGAACGCGGCCGGTTCGCCTCGCCCGGCTGCCCGCCGACGAGGGTGTCTCGCCGGCGGTCAGACGGATCGCGAAGAAGACGGAGGACAGGAGACGCGTTGAGCTGGCGATCCGCGAGGCGCCGACCACGGGCGCTCCCGAGCGCGGCGCCGTGCAACCGCCAAAGCGCCCCGCGCGGGCAGAGCGCGAGGGGACGTCCGCAGCCCGGGCCCGCCGCGGCAGGATGGCCCGACCGCTTCGCCCGCGGCACCTCGCCGCGCGAGCTCCGCTTGCATCGGCTCGGAGCCGCCCGAAGCGTGCGGTGCCTCGCCCGGAGCATCCGGAGATCGGCCCGCAGCCTGGTCCGGCCCGTGTGGCGGCCGGACCGAGCCGGGTGCAGGCCGAGGAGCCCGTGCAGGCGACGCACGTCCGGCGCCGGAAGCAGGTCGCTCACCTTCCCCGCCGTCCGGCCACCCGACCGGCGGCCGACGAGGCCGCGGAGACCCCGCTGACCCGCCTCGAACGGGCGCCGGTGCGACCGATTCGGACGCGGCCGACACGGAGGGCGACCAGCCGGCTCCCCGGTCTCGACCTGATGGGCAGGCGGGGCGGGGGGACCGTCCGTTTCGCTCTCGCCCGCTACTCGGGCGACTGGGACTGCGACAAGACCGCGATGCTCAACCTGGCGTTCCAGCTCCAGCGGCGCGTGGGGATCATGCTCGACACGGAGGCGAAGACGGTCGGGATCACCGACCCGGCGCTCAAGGAGCAGCCGTTCATCTTCCTCTCCGGCCACAAGGATTTCCGGTTCACCGACGCAGAGCGGACGGCGCTTCGCGAGTACGTTCGAGGCGGCGGCGCCGTCTGGATCAACGACAGCACGCACGAGCTCGACGACACGTTCGACAGGGCCGTCCGGCGCGAACTCAAGCGGCTCTTCCCCGACCAGGAGCTGACGAAGCTCGAGAGCAAGCACCCGGTGTTCGCCTCGGCCTACGACCTGAGCGGCGGCTTCAAGGGTTACAAGGTTCCGCCCGGCGACAAGTATCGCTGCGACTACCTGGAGGGCGTCCGGATCGGCGGGCGGACGCCGATCATCTACACGCGGAACGATTATGGTGACGGTCTGGAGATCGACCCGAACACCGCGCCGCTGATGCCGTCGCTGACCGACCTGTCACCGCGCGACATGCAGGAGGGGTCGACGCGGATGGGGATCAACATCGCGCTGTACTTCCTGCGCGACCGGCTCGGCGGGCGGAACGTCGGCGAGATCGCGCGGAACGTTCGCGAGCACACCGCGAAGGAGGAACGGCACAGGCAGACGGCGCTGGCGACGGCGACGTTCACGCTGCTGGACGGGTTCGACGAGGAGTTCTCGTGGGCGCTGGAGGAGGGGTGGGGGGACGCGGCGGAGGTCCGCCGGGTGACGGCCGGCCGCAGCGGCGTGATGGAGATCCGATTCCGGCTCGGGAAGCAGAGGAAGATCGCGGTCAGTCGCGACCTGCTCGAGCAGGTCGATCTGTCGAAGCAGGATGCGCTCGTGCTGGACGTCGACAGCCGGCTCTCGGCGGGCTGTCGCATCGCGGTCGGCCTGATCACCATGCCCGACTGGCGCTACTTCGAGAGCCCGCCGCGCTACCTGAAGCCGGGGCGGAACGCGAACGTCGTCTTCCCGCTCGGCGGGGCCACGTTCAAGAGCGAGGCGAGCGGGTGGAAATACAACCAGCGGGTGGAGAACCTGTCCGCGGTGCGGAAGGTGGTGCTGCTCATCTATCCGATCCGCGGCGGCGCGGTCCGGGTCGACGACCTCCGGCTGGCCGCGTTCAAGAAGAAGAACCCGGCGGGCGGGCCAGGAGAATAGGTCTTATGGGTCCTATGGGACCAATGGGACGAATGGGAAGGGCGGCCATTGAGCGGGAAGATTCCGGATCGGTTTGACCTGACGGGCAAGCTGGCGCTGGTGACGGGCGCGAGCCGGGGGCTGGGGCGCGCGATGTCGCTCGCGCTGGCGGAGCACGGCGCGGACGTCGTGCTGGTCGCTCGGTCGGAGAAGGAGCTGGACCGGACGGCGTCGGCGGTCAACAAGCTCGATCGGGAGGCGGTCGTCTGCCCGTTCGACCTGGCGGATGCGGACGCCATCCCGGACCTGCTCGACGCGGTCGAGAAGGAGGCGGGCCTGCCGGGGGTCCTGGTGAACAACGCGGGGACGACGCGGCGGGCGCCGGCCACCGAGCTGGCGCTCGACGACTGGGACGCGGTGATGGAGCTGAACGTGCGGAGCCTGTTCGCCCTCAGCCGCGAGCTGGCGCGGCGCCTGCTGTCCCGGGAGCGCGGCGGCAAGATCATCAACATCGCGTCGCTGATGAGCCGGGTGGCCCGGCCGGGCACGGTGGCGTACGCGGCGAGCAAGGGGGCGGTGGCCATGATCACCCGGTCGCTCGCCGTCGAGTGGGCGCCGCACGGGATCAACGTGAACGGGATCGGGCCGGGCTATTTTCGGACCGAACTGACCCGCCCGGTCTACGAGGACGAGGCCTTCAGCCGGTGGGTGTGCGAGCAGACGCCGATGGGCCGGTGGGGGGAGCCGGAGGACCTGGCGGGGGCGGTGGTGTTCCTCGCGTCGCCGGCGTCGGACTTCGTGACCGGGCAGATCCTCTACGTGGACGGCGGCTGGCTGTCGATCGTCTGACGGGCGAGCGAGTCGTACAGCTCGGCGTATCGCTCCACCATCTTCGCCACGTCGTATTCCTGCCGGGCCCGGCGCCTGGCCCGCTCGATCTGCTCGCCGGGCGGGCGAGCGAGGACGTCGCCGATGGCCTCGGCGAGCTTGTCGGGCCGGCGCGGGGGGACAAGCCGGCCGACGCGGCCGCCGCGCTCGCCCGCCCCGAGGATCTCGGGGAGCGAGTCGACGGCCGACGCGACGACGGGCACGCCCGCCGCCATGGCCTCGACCGCCGTCAGCCCGAATCCCTCGTAGATCGAGGGCATGGCGAACACGTCGAACGCGTGCAGCAGGTCGGGCACGTCCTCGCGGCGGCCGAGCAGGTGGACACGGCCCGCGCACCCCGACCGGCCGGCGAGCGCCTCGAGCCGACGCCGCTCCGGGCCGTCGCCGGCGATGACCAGGTCGAGGTCGTCCGCCTCGGCCGCCAGTTCGGCGAAGGCGGGAATCAGGTAGCGGTATCCTTTCTGCGGGTCGAGCCGCCCGACGCTTCCGACAACGCGCGCCCCGCTCGGGACGCCGAGCGCGGCTCGCACGTCGTCGCGTGACCGACCCGGCTCGGCGAACCGCGCCGTATCGACACCGTTGGGGATGACGGTGAACCGGCTTTCCGGCAGGCCGGTCTTGCGCGACTGGAATTCGAGCGCGGCCCGGGAGACGCAGACGGTGATGTCGCCGAGGGGATCGGTCCAGCGTTCGATCCAGAACCGCCACGGCCGCCAGCGGCGTTCGGCGATGTGCACGGTCGCCACGACGTGTCGCACCCCGGCCCGCGCGGCCAGCCGCCGGCCGAGGACGTTGGCGTGGAACAGGTGGCAGTGGAGGATATCGGGGTTGCGTTCGCGGAGGACGCCTTCGAGCCGGGCGGCGCGCCGGAACTGCCACTTGTGGCCGAGGCCGAGGGTGATCACCTCGATGCCGGCGTCCCGAAGCCGCTCGGCGAAGACGCCTCTCTCGCCGGCGGGCTCGAGGATCGAGCAGACGGCGAGCCGGCAGCGGCGGGCATCGAGCCGGGTGGCGATGTCGTAGACGACCTGCTCGGCGCCGCCCTGCCCGAGCCCGGTGATGAGGTGGAGGACGTCCACGGGCGATGGTCCTTCGTCGTTGTCGTTCGGCCGTCCCGGCGGAGCCGGTGCCGGGCGGCTCAGGGCCCGGTCGGGCCGACCCGCCCTCTCTTTCGTCGGAAGAACTCGCTGAGGATTCGGCCGCATTCATCGGCGAGCACGCCGGCGGTGACCTGGACGGTGTGGTTCAGGCGGCCGTCTCTCGGGATGTCGTAGAGCGATCCGACGGCGCCGGCCTTCGGGTCGGCGGCGCCATAGACGAGCCTGGGCAGCCGGGCGAGGACGACGGCGCCGGCGCACATGGCGCAGGGCTCGAGCGTGACGTACATCGTGCAGCGTTCGAGCCGCCAGCCGCCGACGCTCTCCGCCGCCTGGGTGATGGCGATCATCTCGGCGTGCGCCGTCGGGTCGCGGAGCAGTTCGCGCTGGTTGTGCGCCCGGGCGATGACCCGGCCGTCGCGAACGATGACCGCGCCGACGGGCACCTCGTCGTCTTCCAGGGCGAGCGCCGCCTGGCGGAGCGCCTCGGTCATGTATGTTTCGTCGGCCTTTTCGGTCGCCACGGCGTATCCGGGCCCGGATGTCTGGATCGGGTTGCCCACCGACCGTCGATGGGCGGCGCCCCGGCGCGGATGCGTCCGGCCGGCGTCACGAGCTGGCCTGGACGTAGCGCATCCGGAGATCGTAGAGCGCGCCCTGGAGCATCTTCTTTTCGTCGTCGGTCAGGTTTCCCTCGGTCTTGTCGGCCAGCACCTGGAGCACGTCGATGCTGAACTTGGCGGCGTCGAGGTCGCGCTCCTGCTTGCCGGTGACCGGGTTCTTGATGTCACCGAGTGCGATGAGGGCCTGGGCGGTGAAGGAGGAGACGATGAGGGGGAACGAGGCCTCGGCAGGCTGGGCCGGGGTTTCATCGGCCTGCCGGGACAGCCGCTCCTTCTCGTCCTGGGCCTTCTTCTTCCACTCGTGATCGACTTTCTTCTCGCTCATGCGTGATCTCCCGTAGCTGGACTCATTCGGCCATTCACGATCTTATCCGATCAGTGCTCGGCGAGGAACGGGTTGGTCTCCTTTTCCTGGTGGATGGTGGTGCGGGGGCCGTGGCCGGGGAAGACCATGGTGTCGCCGGGGAGTGCGAACAGTTTCCGGCGGATGTTCTCGATCAGCGACTCGTGGTCACCGCCGGGGAAGTCGGTCCGCCCGACGCCCCCGGCGAACAGGGTGTCGCCGCTGAACAGCATGCCGGCGACGTTGTCCGTGCCGGGCCAGTAGAGGGCGATCCCGCCGGGGGTGTGGCCGGGCACGTGGATCACCTTGAACCGTTGCTCGCCCAGGTGCAGCTCGCCGCCTTCCTCGAGCAGGCGGTCGGCCGGCGGCGACGTGATCCCGGCCCCGAAGAAGCCCGAGAGGTTCCTCTTGGGCGAGTCGAGCATCGGGGCATCGGCCCGGTGGATGCAGAGCTCGGCGTCGGGGTAGAGCTCTTTCAGGCGGCTGTTCGCTTCGATGTGGTCGGCGTGGCCGTGGGTGTTCACGATGTATTTCGGCCCCGCCCCGGTCATCTGGATCGACTCGACGATCAGGTCGGTGCTGCCGCCGGGGTCGATGACCATGAGCTCGTCGGTCGCCTTGTCGGAGACGATGTAGCAGCCGGCCTGCATCGAGCCGACGGTCAGGGCGTCCAGTCGCAGCGGCCGTTGTTTTTCGACGGGGTCCACGCTGTCCTCCTCGGGGTTCGTCATCGAGGCGCCCATTGTCGCAGCTTCGGCCCGAAATGCAAGCTGTGCGGTCGGGCCGCGTGTGGTCCGCGTGTTCCCGGGCCTGTTTTGAGGCGGGCGCGCCGCGGCGCAATCTTGCTCGACCGGGCCCGGGTCGTATAATCGTTCGCATGCGACCAGCGGGGGTGGAATGAACCGGAAAGCCGCGAGCGCCCTCATCGTCATCGGTATGGTCCTGCTCGGGCTCGCCGTCTATGACTACGCCGCGAGCGTGGCAGAGGCGACGGCGTCGACGCAGGAGCTGTTCCGCGTCTTCGACAATTATCGGTGGCCGACGCCCGCCTTGGAGAGAGGGAGTTCCGACGAGGCGGAGTCGCTGCGGAGGGCCACCCGCGAGGCGGCTGACCCGGAGGCGCCGCCCGGCACGCCGGAGGCGGCGCCGGCGCTGGAGAGGGCCGATCCGGTGGCGGCGGCGCTGGTGCGCCATCGCTCCCGGCTGTACGACCGCGCCCGGTCGCGGCTTCAGCTCACCGGCCTCGTCGCCTTGATCCTGGCGGTGACGGGTATCGTGTTCGTCGTTCGCCGGGGGGCATCAGCGGGGGGCTCCGCAGGAGGGGGCCCGGAATAGGGCGCTCTGACGAGGTTCGGATGATCGAGCGACCGGCCGGGGAGACGCGCGGGCACCTGGGTTCAGGTGTCGGACGCCGCGCAGGCGGGGAGCGGATGCCGTGCGCTACATCGGCGATGTCCCCTGCCGAAACTGTTTTTGGCAAGGAGACCGCGCCGATCTATAATGGCGCGATGGGGATTCCCTGATGGTGTGGTTGGCAGGCAAGGGCAGCGATGGGAACTGAGGTACAGGCCGGCACGGCCGCGGAGGCGTCGGAGCGCGACTGGCGCTGGGCGATCCGCGTGCTCCTCCCGTTCGTTCTCTTCGCGATCATCGTCGGGGCGCCGTTCTATCGGGTGTGGCACCGGTGGAGCGACACCGAGGACTACTACACGCACGGCCCGCTGATCCCCTTCGTCTCGATGTACCTCGTGCTTCGGAAGAAGAAGGAGCTGACGGGCGAGGATCCGCCGGAGACGGGCGAGCTGTATGCGTTCGGCATCGCGGCCGTGGTCCTCTACTTCGTGTTCGCCGATCTGGAGTGGGACAGGCGCTGGCTCTTCGCCATCCTCTGTACGGCCGCGATGGGGTACCTGGTCTACCAGTTGCGGCACCTGAAGCCGGAGCCGTGGAAGCCGGGCCTGTACGTGCTGCTGCCCGGGCTTCTGTTGTGTGTGATCGCGGCCGTGCACGAGATCGTCTCCGTCGGCTGGTTCTTCTCGATGGTGTTGGTCTGCGGGCTGGTCCTGTATTACCTGGGGAAGCGGGTCAGCAAGGTGGTGTGGTTCCCCCTGTTCTTCCTGTTCACCACGGTGCCCATGCCGGAATACATCGTGCAGCGGGTGACCATGCCGCTGAAGACGTTCGCGACGGCGAACACGGTACGGATTCTGCGCAGCCCGGTCGTCGGGATCTACTGCAAGAACCAGGGGACGAAGATCGTGTTCCCGCGGCGGGACGGCGACCTGTCGGCCCTCGAGCCCGGTGAGGGGCGGCTGACCAAGGAGGTGACGGTCGGTGCCGTGTGCAGCGGGCTGCGGTCGCTCATCGCGCTGATCTCGTTCGGATTCCTCTTCGCGTACATCACGCCGCTGTCGCGGGTGAAGAAACTGATCCTGCTGGCGGCGACGATCCCCGCCTCGTTCGTCGCCAACCTGTTCCGCATCCTGACCCTCGCGCTGGTGACGTACTGGTGGGACGCGGGCGTGGCGACGGGCGGGGAGCTGTGGACGCGGATGGAGCGCACGTTCCTGTCGTCCTTCGTGCCGCACCTGCGCAAGATCTCGAACGAGCCCGTCCACGATTTCACCGGGATCATGATCTTCGTGGTCGCGTTCATCGGCCTGTTCGGGCTGGAGCGCCTGCTGGGCTACGTCGAGTATCGCCAGAAGCTGGCGGCCGAGACGTCCGACGCAGACGGCGGCCGGGGGGAGGGCGGCGATGACTAGGAGCCGGTCCGGGCGCTCGACCGTCGTGTTCGCCTGCGTCCTCATCGCGGTCGCCCTGGCGGTGCTGACCAGCCTGGTGCTGGCGGCGGTCCGGGACGACGGGGCGCGCCCCTGGACCGGGCGGCTGTTCGGGTTGGCGACCGGGGCGGCGGCGGTGGCCGTGGGGGCGGCGATGATCCGCCGGGCCGGCGAGGGGAAGCCGCACTACTGGGGCATGGTCGGGGCGCTGGCGCTGGGCGCGCTGCTGACCGGGGCGAATTCGCACAAGCCCGAGGCGCCGCCGGCCTCGCGCAGCGTCGAGGCCATTCCGATGCGCATCGAGCGCTGGCACGGCACGCCCCTGGAGGAGAAGCCGGAGACGCGGAGGAAGACCGAGGAGATCCTGGGCACGAAGGACATCGTGATGCGGCGGTACACCCGGCCGGGCGAGCGGTACGTCGACCTGGCCATCATCCACGCGGAGAGCAACCGGAAGGTCGCGCACCCGCCGGAGCAGTGCTACACCGCCGCCGGCAACGAGCTGCTGGACACCGGGACCGAGACGCTGACGGTCGGGGGCGGCCGCCGGCTCCAGGCCCAGCGCCTGGTGCTGATGGGCAAGCCCCGGGCCGAGGCCTCGGGCGAGGCGGTCAGCGCGCACGAGCCGGGCGGGATGTTCGCCGTGCTCTACTGGTATCGGGCGGGCGACCTGAACACGCCGAGCTTCCTGCGGCAGCAGTTGTACGTGATCCTGTCGAACCTCAACCCGTTCAAGCCGCGCGGGATCCGGGTGGCCCTGATCCGGCTGTCGACCCCGATTCAGAATCGAGGCGAGACGGACGAGGCGGTGGCCCGTATGGCAGAGCTCGCCCGTTCCCTTTTTCCGCACATCGAGAAGAATCTCTAGCAGCGCCGGGCGCGGCTCAGCGTTTGCGGCGCGACCGCCCGCTTCTCCCCCGGGAGCTCCCCTTGGTCTTGGCTCTCAGCTCGCTGAGCGCTTTCAGTGCCAGACGTGACGGCTTCGACTTGTTGTTCTCCCATCGGTTGACCGTGGCGAACGTCACGCCGATCTCGTGAGCGAACTGTTCCTGCGTCAGATCCAACTGCTTGCGAAGACCACGGATCTCAGCTCCGTCCATGAGGATACCCCCATCCTTTCTATTGCAGGCAACCGCGTCCCAAAACGATCGTGCCGGTGCGTGCCGCTGTCTCCCGGCCAGCCCGCCAGCACGCAGGCCGAGATTATAGCAGCCGGTATAGAACTCGTCCACCGAAAATCCCGAGAAAATCCTGCGTGGTCCGGCCCGAGGATCCGGCAGAACGGCGCCCGCCCCCGCCTCGCCAACGCTTGACCGCCCCGCCTCCCGGCTCTACGATGTGTCGGTCGCGCGGCGCACGAAGAAGAGGCGCCGATGATCAGGATCGCCGCCACGATGCTGCGGACGCAGCCGGCGCGGCGCGTGGCCAAGACCATCGGGGCGGTGCGGCACCGGGGCCACAGGGACCAAGCGAGGATCAAGCATGAATGACGCCGACGTGATCGTGGTGGGCGGGGGGCCGGCGGGTATCGGGGCGGCGTTCGGAGCTGCCCGCCAGGGCGCCCGCGTGCTCATCGTCGAACAGTTCAACTGTCTCGGCGGCGTGGCGACCGCCGGCGGGCACGGCCACATCTGCGGGTTCACCGCGAAAGGGACCGACACGATCGTGGTCGGCGGTGTCGCCGAGCAGGTCTCCCGGCGGGTCGTCGATGCCGGCTATGGTGTCCGCTCGCCGGCCGCGCTCGACTTCGAGATCGAAGGCATGAAGTTCGTTCTCGAACGAATGGCCCACGAGCGCGGCGTCGAGTTGCTCTACCACACCTTCTTCTGCAAGGCCATCGTCGACGCGGGCCGGGTGACCGGGGTGGTCGTGCAGAGCAAGGCCGGGCGCCGGGAGCTGCGCGCGGGCCGCGTCGTCGATTGCACCGGCGACGGCGACGTGGCGGCCTCGGCCGGAGCCCCGTGCGAGACCGGGCGCCCCGGTGACGGCAAGTGCCAGCCGGCCACCCTGATGTTCACCATCGGCGGCGTCGACTGGGGCCGCGTCCGGGCGTGGCGGACCGACTTCCGCATGGAGCACGTCTGGAAGCAGGCCCAGGACGCCGGCGACATGGAGCCGTTCCAATCACAGATCATGGGCTGGTGGTGGACCCCGACGCGGCCCGACCAGGTCGGCGTGAACTTCACACACATCACCGGGGTCGACGCCACCTCGGCCGAGGACCTCACCCGCGCGACGATCGAAGGCCGCCGGCAGGCCCACCACAGCATCGAGGTCTTCCGCAAGTACGTCCCCGGGATGGAACACTGCTACCTGGTCTCGACGCCGAACACGGTCGGCCTGCGCGAGTCGCGCCGCATCGTCGGCGACGTCGTCCTGACCGAGGACGACCTGCGGGCGCGGCGCGAGTGGCCCGACAGCATCGGCTACGGCTCGTTCTTCTTCGACATCCACAACCTCGACGGGCCGGGGATGTCGCCACAGACCGAGCGCCCGGGCACCGGCTTCCGCTACCAGATCCCCTACCGTATCCTCCTCCCCCAGACGGCCGACCGCTTGCTCGTCGCCGGCCGCTGCGTCTCGGTCACCCACGTGGCGCTCGGGTCCATCCGCGTCATGCCCCAGTGCATGGTCACCGGCGAGGCCGCCGGGACTGCGGCCGCGCTCTCGCTCGAACGAAACGTGACGCCCCGCGCGCTCGCCGTCCCGAAGCTCCAGCAGGCCCTGCGACAGAGCGGCGCGATCCTGGACGAGGCCGACGTCGAGCGGGCGAACGCGCCGGCGGCCTCGCCCGAGCTGAGCGAGGCGTGAGCGGCCGGCGCGGAATCGGAGAACCGATGTGGAAGAGAGCTCATCGAGCCGGCACATCCTGGGCTGGGACGTGGGCGGGACGACGTCCGGCGCCGCCGTCGGCACCCCGGACGGCGGCCTGATCGCGACCGAGTCGTGGCCGTCGGGCGTGGAGCGCGGGCCGGACGCGATGATCGACGACTTCGCAGCCCGCGCCCGGCCGCTGATCGAGGGGCACGCCCCGGCGGCGCTCGGCGTGAGCATCGGCGGGCCGCTGAACCCGCTGACCGGCGTCGTCCACTCACCGCCGAACCTGCCCGGCTGGGACGAGGTCCCGCTTGCCGATCGGCTCGCCGAACGGCTCGGGCTGCGGGTCGTCGTCGAGCACGATGCTGCGGCCTGCCTGGAAGCGGAGATGCTGTGGGGCGCGGCCCGCGGGGCCTCGCACGCCGTCTACCTCACGTGCGGGACCGGGTTCGGCGCGGGGATCCTGGTCGACGGGCGGGTGCTCCGCGGCCCGCGCGGCGAGACGCCGGAGCTCGGGCACATCCGCCTGGCCCCCGAGGGGCCGGTCTGTTTCGACAAGCCCGGGTCGGCCGAGTCGTTCTGCAGTGGGACGGGGATCGCCCGGCTCGCTCCCTTCCTTTTCCCCGACCGGTTTGACGGGCCGGTGGAGACGGCGCGGCTGTCCGCCCTGGCCGGGGAGGGGGACCCGGCGGCCCGGGCGGTGCTCGGCGAATCGGCGCGGCGCACCGGCCAGGCCTGCGCGCTGCTCGCCGACCTGTTCGCCCCGAGGGTCATCGTGCTCGGCTCGCTCGCCCGGTACTTCGGGGAGGGCTGGCAGGAGAGGGTGCGGGCGGCGTTCCGGGACGAGGCGCTGGCGGCCAACAGCCGGCAGACGGCGATCCTCGCCGCTGCGCTGGGCGACCGGCTCCAGCCGCTCTCCACGATCGCCCCGGTGGTCTTCCGGTCCTGACCGGGCGGGGTGGGGCCGGTCTATTTCGGGGGAGCTTCCGGGAGGACGTTGTCCTTGCGTCTGTCGGGGTGGAGTTTTGTCCTGGGGATGCGTCGGACCTTGAGCGGCTTCTTCCAGCCGTCTTTTTCCACCAGGTAGAAGTGGTCCTCGGTCCGGCGGAGGAGGGTCCCGGTGACGCGCTGGGGGGCGTTGCCGAACCCGCGGAGGTAGAGCGTGCAGGCCCGGCCGTTGTGCGCCGACTGGGCGAACTCGTCGACGATGCTGCCGGGCTCGGCGTCCGCTTTGAAGGCGACGAGGCCGGGCCGGGGCGGGATCGGCAGCCCCGGCAGGTCGATGAACGCGTGCGACATCTGGATCTCGGGCGCGGGCGGGAGCGGCGTGTCCGGGCTGTAGTCCGCCATGACCCCGCGCCGCGCGTATCCGCTGAACAGGAGCGACGCCACGAGGACCAGCAGGAAGAAGTACAGCGTCTTGTTCATCGTCTTGAACGCTTCCTGCCAGCTATCCTTCTTCACGGCGGCGACTGCCTGGACCTGCGCCTCGGCGTCGGTCAGCTCGAGCCGATGGCCGCAGCCCACGCAGTACTGGACGCCGAGCGGGTTCTCTGTCTCACACTGCGGGCACTTCATCGGATGCTACTTCTCCACCTCGCGTTCGTAGGTCAGGACGATTTCTTTCCGGGCGAGCTCGATCTCTTCCGTTCCGGT
>JAWODX010000033.1:0-5316 GCA_046483085.1 Planctomycetota bacterium | reverse complement strand
GCGAGCGACTGTGGGGGACGTCGGCTCGCCGGGGGGACGTCGGCTCGCCGGGGGGACGTCGGCTCGCTGGGGGGACGTCGGCTCGCCGGGGGACGTCGGCTCGCTCGGCTGAAGGTGAAGCTGGCGGGAAGCCGGCACGCACCGTTGGTGTGGTCCGCGCCCGTGTGAAGGGGCGGACTCAGGCCGATTCGTCGCCGGGGTAGGTGACCCGGAACCAGTGGTGATAGCGCTGGCGGGCGAGGTCGTACCGCCCATTCCGCTCCGCGTCCGGCTCGAAGCGGACGTCCAGTTGGAACAGCTCCTTGACCGCCCGGGCGACCGTGTCGAACCGCCCGGCGCCGACCATGGCCAGCGCCGCGGCGCCCAGGCAGGCCGCTTCGCGCGTGCGCGGCCGCTCGATGGCGAACCCGGTGGCGTCGGCCATCATCTGGAGCCATACGTCCGACCGCGCCCCCCCACCGATCGCGCGAATCGGGGTCAGCGGAACCGCCCGGCCGAGGCGCTCCAGGTTCTCCTGCACGGTGAACGCGAGCGATTCGAGCAGCGCCCGGAACAGGTGCGCCCGGGTGTGCGACAGGGTCAGCCCGACGAACGCGCCGCGGACGGCGGGATTGAAGTCGGGCGTGGCCGTGCCGGAGAAGTGGGGGATGCAGGTGACGCCGTCGGCGCCGATCGGGGCCGATGCCGCCTCCGCGAACAGCGCCTCGTACGAGAGCGACGGGGTGAACTGGGCCTGGAACCAGCGGAGGAGGACGCCCGACGTCTTGGCGAACGCGAGCATGGCGTAGAGCGCCTTGCGCTCGCTGCTCGCCGGATGCGGGGAGATCATCAGCCCGGGCGGGATATCCTCCTGCGAGTCGGTCGTCGCCACGATGGCCAGTGCCGTGCCGAGGGCGAGCGAGGCGCAGCCGGGAAAGGCGTTGCCCGCGCCGAGCGCCCCGGCGTACTGATCGTTCGTCCCGACGATGGCGGCGACGTCTTCGGCCAGCCCGAGCTGGCGGGCGGCCTCGGCGGTCAGGGTCCCCGCCGGCTCGCCCGGCGACGCCACGTCGGGCATCATCGCGGTCGTCAGCCCGCACGTCTCCAGCACCGGGATCACCCAGCGCCGGCCCCACCGATCGTACGCGCCGGTCGACGCGGCGGTGATCGGGTCGCTGACCGCCCGGCCGGTCAGGCGGTAGATCAGGTGATCGGGGAGAAGCTGGACGGCGGCAGCGGACGCCATGACCTCGGGCTCGTGGCGGCGGAGCCAGAGGAGTTTCGGGGTGCTGGCGATGGCGGTGAGCGGCTCGCCGCGGCCCGCCTCGGCGAGCACCGACAGCTCCTCCGCCTCGTCCCCGGCGCGGACGTCGAGCCAACTGACGGCGGGGCGGATCGGGTCGCCCGCCTCGTCGAGGACGACGAACGTCTGGGCCTGGCTGGACAGGCCGATCGCCCGCACGGCGTCGGCGTTCACGTCGGGCGAGCGGAGCAGCTCGCGGATCGCGGCGAACACCTTCGCGATGTAGTCGTCGGCGTCGAACTCGGCGAACCCGGGCGCGGGGGTGTCGAGCTCGATCCCCCGGGCGCTGGTGGCGACGGTCCGGCCGGTGGCCTCGAACAGCCCGGCCTTGATGCCGGTGGTCCCCAGGTCGACGCCGATGTAGAGGTCGTCGGGCATGCGCCTTCTCCTTCACCGAAACAATAGGTCCTATAGGACTTATAGGACCTATTCATCGGCCGTGCTCCGCGCAGTGGGGCAGGCATTCCTGCCTGCCGCGCCCGGGAGCCGCGTGCTCACCACTCGCGCGAGTCGGGCACGGGCAGCCACGCGCTGTCCTGCTCGATCGACTCCTGGCTGACCAGGCCGGGGAGGGTCATGTCCATCGCCTCGTGGATGCCGACGGGGCAGGGCTTCTCGCCGCGCACGGCGTCGACGAAGTCGAGGATTTCGAAGTAATCGCCGCCGCCGTGTCCGGCGCGCTTCGCCGCCTCGCTCGCCTCCTTCCAGAAGTCGGGCAGGAACTCGTCCTCCAGCTCGGCGAGGTCCAGCCACTCGTTCGGGTCGTCGCAGCGCGACTTCAGCCAGACGCGGTGGCGTTCGCCGGGCCCGCGCGGCGATTCGTAGCAGCCGTCGGTCCCCTGCAGCTCGTGGTTGTGCATGGCGTGCGGCCGGTTCGAGAGCATGTCGACGCGGATCACGGCGAGCCCGCCGCTCGCCATTCGACAGAGCATCGTGCACGAGTCCTCGTTTTCGTATTCGTCGCCGCGCGGGTCGGTGTAATGGTGGCCGGTCCCGGCGCAGCAGACGGCGACGACCCGGTCGCCGGGCATCCACTGGAGGATCGGGCCGAGCGAATGGGTGCCGTACGTCACGCCGTTGATCCCCGTCTGCCACCTGCGCCGCCACCGGGTGATCTCGTTCAGCCCCTTCAGCTCGTGGAGGTACTCGCCGACCGCGTAGTAGGGCGTTCCGAACAGCCCGGCCTTCGCGATCTCGCGGACCAGCACGGCCGGCCGCGCGTACGTGTAGTTCTCCGCCATCATGTAGACGCCGTCGCTGCGCTCGGCCGCCTCGACCAGCCGCCGGCATTCCTCGATCGACACCCCGGCGGGTACTTCGCTCAGCACGTGCAGGCCATGCTCCAGCGCGGCGATCGACTGCGGCACATGCAGCGGCATCGGCGTGCCGATGATGACCGCGTCGAGCTCCGACCGGTCGAGCATCGTCTCGTAGTCGTCGTAGGCCTCGTCGGCGCCGAGCCGCTCCTTCGCGGCCGGCAGAGCGTCGGTGTTGATGTCGCAGACGGCGTGGATGCGAACCACGTCGAGCGCGTCGCAGGCGGTCTTGAAGCTCTTACCGCGCCCGCAGGCGCCGACGATCCCGACGTTGATCCGCTCCAGGACGCTCACGGCTAGATCTCCCGGCAGGGAATCCCGACGAAGCGGGCGAATGCGGCGAGCGCCTCGGCGTGTCGGCCGAGTACCAGGCCGCTGTGGTGGGTCCCGCCGTTCCGCGAATAGACCTCGAGGAACTCGGCGACGGGGCGGCTCGGCCGGACCCAGCCGCGGACCTTGTCCTGCAGGTCCTCGCGCTCGGTGTCGGGGAGGACGTCGACCTCGGCGACGATGAGCCGGAACGAATCGTCCGGGCCCGGCGCCAGGTTCACGAGTGCGGCGGGCCCGGGCCTGGGAGCGGCGGCGAGGATGGCGGGTTCCCGGGCCGCGGTGAACGGGAACGGGCGCGAGCAGAGCCGGGGCCGGCCGGCGGCGACGGCCGGGTTGATCTCGCCCATGTGCGAGAGGAATAGCGCGTCACCGCGCCAGTCGGGGCAGAAAATCTCGGTGAACGTGGTGGCGGGGAACACCGCGAGCAGGGCGCCGACGAGCGAGGCGGTGAGCACGTCGCCTTCGCCGGCGTAGCCGATACCCCGCTCCATCGCCTTCGAGAGCTCCACGAACGGGACGGTATCCACCGGCGGCCGGCCGTCGAACGCCATGAAGTTCGCGCTCATCGCGTCCACGGCTTCGGTTTCGAGGAGGCGCCGCAGGCCGAGGCCGACGCGCGTGGCCCGGCGGTGGACGGCTTCGTCGCAGTCGACCGCGAACCGCTCGCGGTCGCGGGCCATCTCGGCGGCGATCTCTTCGTCGGTGACGGCCTCGACGTACTCGGCCAGGTCGGTCGGCGTCCGCTGCTCCACCGAGATCCCGAGGCGGTCTTGCAGGACGTCCGGCGGGACGTCGAAGTCGCCCATCCCGTCGAACGTCTCGCCGATCCGCAGGGCGTTCGTGCGCCGGAACCGCCGCGCCGCGTGCGCCGCGCGAACGACGTCCGCCGCCCGGGCGAGCACGTCCGACTCGGTCACGTGCCCGGCGACGATCTCGTACGGCCGGCCGCGACGCCGCAGGACCGACGTCAGATCCTGCACCCCGTGGATGCCGTGGTTGTACATGATCCGGTCCGGGTCGACGCCCCGCCCGAAGTCGTAATCGGGCGTGGTGTCCAGCGCGAGGATCGGACGCTCGGTTCGGCACAGGGCGTCGGCGGCCTCCAGCGACGGCGAGTAGGCGAGGTGGAGGGTGACGATGATGTCGACGTCGCTGTCTTCGAGCAGCTCGACGGCTGCCTCGAACTCGCGCTTGACGCGGGCGACCGGTGCGACGACGAGCCGGACCCCCTGGCCGCGGAGGCCGTCGGCCACCCGGTCCCGGAACGTCTCGACGCCGGGCCGGGCCTCGGGGGACGCGTCGTCGTAGAGCTCGACGTACAGGGGGAGGAGTCCGGCGGAGGGTTGGTCGTTCAAGGGTCGTCCTCCAGAAGAACAGGTCCGATAGGACCCATAGGACGTATCGGACCTATTGTTGTCCTTCCACGAGTCGCTGGGCATTCGTCCAGAAGATGTCGGCGATTTCGGCGCGGGAGAGCCGCGCCCGCTCGCTCGCCTTCTTGAGCGCGCGGACCATCTCGTAGGCGAAGAGGGTGCACCGGACCTCGTAGCCGTCGGGGTCGACGTGGGCGCTCCACTTGTGCGGCCGCCGGGTGAAGAAGTGCCGCTGGCCGTTGATCCCGATCAGCTTCCCCTTCTCCTGGGCGACGGGCAGGTCGAGCCCGAACAGGATCTTCTTGCGGTCGAACCGCCGCAGCACCTGCTCGAGCACCTCCCAGTCCTGGACCATGCTCAGGTCGGGGTAGAGGTTGGGCAGGTCGGAGAGCGAGAGGCCGTTCCCGATGGCTTCGGGGAAGTAGGCGCGGCCGACGTGGGCGAGGGCGATCCTGGCGTTGGGCGCGTCCTTGCACAGGCGGCGGATGCCGCGGATGTTCACCGGGTCGGCGAGCCGCCCGGGCCGCGGGATGTGGGTCATGATGATCAGGCCGCCGCGGTCGGCCGCCTCGCGCATCGCCGGGGTGACCATGTCTTCGAGGGTGACCTCGGCCGGCGGCTTGGTGGTGACGAACGTGTAGTAGGGCTTGAGGCCGAGGAACCCGCCGTCGCGCGCCTTGCGGAGGATCTCGTCCGCGTCGTCGCTCATCGAGGGGATCATCAGGGCGTGCCAGCCGTGGACGCGTGCGGCCTCGGCGGCGTACGCATTGGTGGCGTCGAGGTCGACGTCGGCGGCGACGGTGCCGAACACGAGCGCCTTGAACTGCCGCCCCGGCCAGAGTCGGCTCTCCACGATGGCGAACGCCTCGTGGGGGTATTCGTCGACGACGTGCGGCTGCGAGGGGTTCCGGCTGGGCTCGGCCTTCGACGGGGCGAACCGCTTGAGATAGACGTGGGTGTGGAAGTCGAACACCCGCCGGGGCACGAACCCGTCGAGCACATCCCGCCAGACCGC
>JAWODX010000016.1:0-2548 GCA_046483085.1 Planctomycetota bacterium | reverse complement strand
TAGCCACCGTCGATCATAGATGAGCACCCTCACCCAACCTCTCCCTCGGGGAGGGAGAGGGGTTCGCAATTCGGCGGGCAGCGGTAAGAGCTGAGTCCAGTTCCCGTCCTGCCGTTCGAACAAACCAACAGGACCGCACTGACAGGGAGGCGCCGATGAACGCCGATCGACCGAACGTTCTCCTCTTCACGACCGACCAGCACCGGGGCGACCACCTCGGCATCGCCGGACACCCCGTGCTCCGAACCCCCTACGTCGACGCGTTCGCCGCCCAGGGCGCCTACTTCCCGAACGCCTACACCGAGATCTCGTCGACGACCGGCGCCCGGCGGGTCCTCCTCGCCGGCCAGGCCAGCTACGCCTGCGGGCTCGTCGGATACTCCTCCGTCGAGTGGTTCCCCCGCCACACCGTCGCGTCCGTCCTCGCCGACGCCGGCTACCACTGCATCAACGTCGGCTGGCGAAACCTCCACCCCCGCCGAAAGCTCTACGGCTTCCACTCCGTCATCCCCCACGACCTCAGCATCGAGAACGACGACTACCTCGAATGGCTCCGCCGCGAGATCGGACCCTACGAGGGCGAGCGCGGCCACGGCGTCGGATGCAACGACTGGACCGCACGCCCCTGGCACCTCGACGAGCGGTTCCACCCGACCGCCTGGACCACCGAGGTCGCCATGGAGCAGATCGCGAAACGCGACCCGACGAAACCGTTCTTCCTCTGGCTCAGCCACCTGCGGCCACACTCGCCCTACGACCCGCCCCGCGACTTCTGGGACCGCTACGCCGACGCCGACCTGCCCGACGTCCCCGTCGGCGACTGGGCCGAGCATCACGAGCCGAACCCCGGCCTCCCGCCGACCGCCTGGCAGGGCCGCCTCCCCGACGACCAGCTCCGCCGCATGCGCGTCGGCTACATGGGCAGCATCACCCACATCGACTACCAGCTCGGCCGGCTGATGGAGTGGATGCGGCGCGAGGCCCATGTCCTCGACGAGACGCTCATCATTTTCACCTCCGACCACGGCGACATGCAGGGCGACCACAACCTGTTCCGAAAGTGCCAGCCCTACGAGGGCTCCGCACGGATCCCCATGCTCGTCCGCTATCCGCGCGGGAGCGAGCTCCCAGCCGGCCTCTTCGAGCAGCCCGTCGGCCTCCAGGACATTATGCCCACGATTCTCGAGGCCTGCGGCGTCGACGTGCCCGACACCGTCACCGGCACGAGCCTGTTCCGCGCGGTCCGCGGCGAGGACTGGCGGCCCTTCACCCATGGCGAGCACTCGCCCTGCTACTCGCTCGAACAGGGCAACCACTACCTGACCGACGGCCGCGAGAAGTACATCTGGTTCCCCGTCGGCGACCGCGAGCAGCTCTTCGACCTGGCCGCCGACCGCGCCGAGCTGCACGACCTCTCCGCCGACCCCGAGCACGCCGACCGCCTCGAGTTCTGGCGCAACCGCCTCATCGCCCACCTCGCCGACCGCGGCGACGGCTTCTCCGACCGCGAAACCCTCATCCCCCGCACCGAGCGCTGGGGGCCGGGGGTGACGTGACGAGCTCGCCCGGCCCGCGGCGCCGGCCGGACGCCGTAAGCCCTTGTGTGACAAGGTCCTCGCCCATCCTCAGCCCCGGAATCCCACATTTTCGTGGGAGGGACCTCAAAAAGCGTGGAATTCTTCCCGATCGCGCGCCACAATGCCTTGGCGCCCAATGCATAACGCCGATTTCGGTTCGTTTCGCAGAAAAGCATTTTGGCGGCCCTGGTCCGGGAACTCAGAACACGTCTAACAGGCTGCTTCTCCAGCGGTTAGGGCCGAAAGCGTCGAGCCGGCGGCCAGAGTCTCACAGCGACACGGCTCCTGACAGGATTTACAGGATGAACTGGATGGTTCTGAGCTGCAGCCGAACCGCCGACATCCTGTCCATCCTGTCGAAAAGACGCGTTCTTGATACAGGTCCCGGGTCCTCGGATGCGGCGGGAGCACCCACCCTCCAGAGCAACCGTACCAGTGAGGCGGTCAAGACGGGAAACAGCCGGCGCCGGTCCGCACCGCTGCCCCACCGGATCGCCCGCCGCGGCGATCACACCCTCCATCCTATACCGCAGGAAGGGGGCCGGAACAGGAAACGCCCCCCGCAAAAAAGGCCGGACAGAAGGCGTCACCGGAGGATAATGTGGCAGACACGAATGTCTGCCCCACCGACGAATGTGACCGCTGGGACAGGCATTCTTGCCTGTCCCCATGCGCGCTGCGCGGTGCGGCAGGCGCTCCCGTCCGCCGCTGACCGCGCCGAGCTGCACGACCTTTCCGTCGACCCCGAGCACGCCGACCGCCTCGAGTTCTGGCGCCGGCGCCTCATCGACCATCTCGCCGCCCGCGGCGACGGCTTCTCCGACCGCTGGGGACCGGGGGTGGGCTGAGCGCTGCGGTCGTGAGCGCTGCGACCGTGACGCGGGCATCCTGCCCGCGTGTCGCGAGGGCGTCTCGCCCTCGCACTCCCCACGGCTGCGGGTCGCGGCCAGGATGGCCGCGAGACCGCGGGC
>JAWODX010000002.1:0-3854 GCA_046483085.1 Planctomycetota bacterium | reverse complement strand
AACTACTACATGTTCTTCGTGAACCCGGCGGGCGACCTGTACAAGTGCTTCACCTGGCCGCACCGGTATGACCTGGTGCTGCGCGACGTCGAGCTGCCCGAGGCGACCGCCGCCGCCAGGATCAGCAAGGCGAAGAAGCAGTGGACCGCCGAGCTCCGCGTCCCGCTCAAGCCGATGCTCCGCTACCCGGCCGACGGATTCCCAAGGATCATCGGCCTCGACCTGCGCCGCCTCCAGTGGGGCGCCGACCGCGGCAAGCACAAGTTCAGCGTGTACTGGACCGGCATGGCCAACGTCGTGGGCAACCGCATCCAGCCGCAGTACGAGCACATGGCCACGTGGAAGCCCCTGTTCAAGACGTTCCCGAATTACCGCCACGCCTACGCCGCCGGCCGGGGCTGGGTCCAGCTCATCTTCCCCGAGTCGTTCGGACACGTGCGCCTGGCCGTCGGCTCGATCGACAACGAGCTGGTCGTGGGACAAGGCGAAAAACTGACCGGGCTGATCGGGACGCGGGCGAGCTGGTGGTGGCGGCCGGAAGAGACGCGGGCCCGGGTCGCCAGGATGTTCGACGCCCCGCGGATGGAGACCTGGGCCGACCGGCGGCCCTCGCATCCGGACGGTGTGCCGCGCGTGGTCCGCACGCCCCCGGTCCGAAAGCCGGGGATGGTCCCGCGCTTCCTGGAGAAACCGACGGTCGAGCAGGCCGACGGGCAGACGCGGATCGCGTTCAAGGTTTCCGCGCCGACCGACGTGGCCGTGGCGGTGCACGACGCGACCGGGGAGATCGTGCGGCACCTGGCCGCCGGCGTGCTCGGGCCGAACCCGCCCGACCCTTTCGACAAGGGCCGGCTCGCCCAGACCCTCGCCTGGGACCACGCCGACGACTTCGGCCGGCCGGTGCCCCCGGGCCGCTACGCGGTCGCCGTCTCCATCGGCCTCCGGGCCCGCTTCCACCACGCCATCCCCATCGACCGGAAGAACTGGTGGTACCAGGACCCGACGCCGACGGCGAAGGGGCTGGACGTCGAGAATCTCCCGAACCCGAAGATCGGAAAGACCCTCGGCCATTTCAGCCGAGGGAGCATGAACTACCTCGCCGTCGACCGCGAGCGCGAAGAGGTCTACGTCCAGACCCGCCACGTCTACGACGGCCGCACGGGCAAGAAACTGCGCGAGCTCGAACCGCAGGGACCGCGCCTCTCGGGCATCTACAAGGCACCGAGGACCGGCGAGCTGTTCGTGTCGCGGCGCGACGGCCTCCTGTACATGACCGGCCCGAACGAGCTCTGGCGGTTCGACCGCCAGGGCCGGCCCGTCCCGTTCCAGGCCGTGGGACGCCACTTCATCCCCGAGCTCTGGGGCGCCCACAGCAACCCCCACCGCGGCGTCTGCGTCGGCCCCGACGGCGACAGCTACAAGGTCCATCACTACGTCCCGCACACCGCGATGACGAACCAGGTCACGCGGATCGGCCCCGACGGGCGCATCAAGGACTACGGGTTCATCGAGATCCGGGCCCTGGCGGCGGGGGTGCGCGTGGACCGGTCGGGGAACGTGTACGTGGGCTGCACGCTGCAGCCGCGGGGCGCCCTGCCGCCGGAGGAGCTGGCGGCCCGGATGCCCGACCGGCCTCGCAAGCTCTTCAAGCGGGTCTACGGCTCGATCGTCAAGTTCGGGCCGGAGGGCGGGATCATCCGGCCGGACCCCGAGGGCCGGCTCGGCTGCCCGGGTCCGAAGGGCCTCCGGCCGTTCGTCGCCCAGGGCGCGAAGTGGGTCCATCCCGGTTTTTCGCCTATGCTCTCTCGCATCAGCGACAACCGGGGCGGGCCCGGCTGCTCGTGCCGGAACGGGCGGTTCGACCTCGACGGCTTCGGCCGCCTGTTCATCCCCGACGCCGTCTCCGGCCGCGTCGAAGTCACCGACGGCAACGCCAACACGATCCTGTTCATCGGGCGGCGCGGCGAACCCGACGAGGAGACCGGGGTCGAGCTGGGCTGGCCGACGGTCGTCGCGGCGTCCGACGAAGCCGTCTACATCGCCGACTACCTCCGCTACCGTGTCGTCCGGGCGAAACTGGGCTGCGCCGCGCGGGCGGAGGTCGGGATCACGATCCCGCCGAAGTGAAGACGGAAGACATCCGTCCGACGAGGGTTTCTTTCCCGAAGCAAGGAGCAGACCCGTGAACCGGTCCGGCCATTTCCACTCTCCCGACGGCGCGCCGCAAGGGCGCCTGAACGGGGCACTCGCCGTTTTGGCCCTGCTGGCGGCGCTCGGCGGCTGTGCCCGCACGACGGCCTGGGAACCGGGAGCGGGCGACGCGACGCGGCAGAGCGTCCGCACGACCTTCGGGCCGCCGGTGATGCTCGTGCCCCGGCCGCCGAGCCCGCCCGTGATCGACGGGACACCGGACGAGGCGGCCTGGCGGGCCGCCGAGCCGGTCACTCTCAGCTACGTGTTCGACGGCTGGGACCGGCCGTCGCAGAAGACGGTCGCCCGCGTGCTCGCCGACCAGGACGCCGTCTACGTCGCGGTCCGGTGCTTCGAGGCGCACCCCGAGCAGATCCGGACGGTCGGCCGGGGCGAGCTCTCCGTCCGCAATCGCGGCGATACCGTCGAGCTCTTCCTCGATCCACAGCACAACGGCACGTTCCGGTACGATGACCGCCGCCACAATTACTACCACGTGATCGTCGGGCCGGACGGCACGGCGTTCCACCGGGGCGGCCCGGACTACGGCAAGTGGAAGGCGACAATCGTCGCCAGGGCCGGCCGGTTCGACGGCGGCTGGACCGTCGAGGTCGCCGTCCCCATGGCGGATCTCGGCCTGTCGCCCGAGACGATCCCCGACGTGTGGGGCCTGAACGTCTGCCGCCAGCGCCCCGAGCTCGGCGTGGCCCTGCCCAGGGCGGCACGGGTCAAGGGCCGCGCCCGGTTCCATCCTCCCATCCGGCCGCTCGACGAGCCCGACAAGTGCCGCCAGGGCGAATACTCCGCCTGGGCGCCGACCTGGGACGACTATAGCTACCCCGACGCCATGCCGTTCCACCACCCCGAGTATTTCGGCCACGCCGTCTTCGCAGTGGGCAACGAGAAGACGCCCCGGCCGAAGAAGGTGTTTGAGGTCCTCTACAAGTCCGATTTCGATTCGGAAAAGATCGGGCCGTGGCTGGTTTGGCGGCCGGGTAATCCCGAAGACAAGCCCGCTCTGGTCGACGAGGCCTTCCGCGGCAAAGGCAAGAGCTTGACCTTCCCGGCCGGCGGCCCGCACTCGATGCGCCTCGATAGGCCGCTCAAGGACCTCGAACACGTCACCATGATCATGACGTTCCGCATGACCAAAGACGGGCGCCTATACTACTATGGCCGCGCCCCGGACAACTGGCAGTGCGGCGCACACCGCCATGACGTATTTCTGACCAGGAGGGCCGCCGCAAAACGGAAGGCGACCCAACGCGCCGGCTACAGCCTCTTCCCACCGCTCGACGTCTATCACACCCACGCCGACTTCCTGGCCTGGAAGCCGCTGGGGCGCCTGTGGAAGGCACCGGGCAACTGGGCGCTGATGAGCGGCTACTTCTCCGAACCCTCGGTCGGCTCGGTCCTGTGGCCGGGCACCGACTGGTGCATCCTGCGGACGCGGCTGGGCCTCTTCCGGCGCTATCACGGCCGCAACCGCGGCCAGCGGCTCGTCCCCCGTGACCAGGACTATCCCGGCGGCCTCACGTTCGCCCCCCCGAGCCCGAGCGCTACTTCTCCGTAACTGTTGGTAATTTTGATGGATTCAAAATTATCAGCTACTTCATTCACCCGGATGCCCCCGTAACCGGCATCAACATCGAGGCTGCGCGCGA
>JAWODX010000544.1:0-11018 GCA_046483085.1 Planctomycetota bacterium | reverse complement strand
TGTGGCGCGGCAATGGCGGCGGAACGGCGACCGGAGGTGCAGTGTCCCCTTCTCATCCCGTGTGGCGCGGCGGGCGGGAGCGCGGATCGCGAGGCGGGCTGGGCTACGGATCGAGGTTTTCCAGCTTGCCGGTCTCGAAGTCGAGCCGCCGGTAGAAGCAGTTGCGCGGCTGGCCGGCGCGGTTCCTCGTGTGACAGATGCCGCCGGCACGCGGGCGGACCCGGTAGACGAGCGAGTTCTGCTCGCAGTTGACGCGGACCTCGACGAGGTCGAACGTGTTGCCGGAGGTCGCGCCCTTGATCCAGAGTTCGTTCCGCGAGGTGCTCCAGAACGCCGCGGTCCGCGTCTCGATCGAATGCCGGAGCGCCTCCTCGTTCGCGTAGGCGATCAGGATGACCTCGCCGGTGTCGGCATTCTGGACGGCGACGGGGACGACGTCGGCGTCGCGCGCCGCCACCTTCTTCAGCTTGCCGAAGTCGAGCATGAGCGTCGCGCCCTCCTCGCGTTCGTTCACGGCCTTCCTTTCCGAATCGGTCGGCCGGGATTGTACTGCGCCCGGCAGGCGCGGGCAAGCGGTTCCACGCTCGATTGTGCGGTTGACTTGCCCTGTCCGGGCCGGTAGGCTGGGCCGCACGGAGGAGCACATGAGCAGAAGAGACATTTCGGATCGGATGGAGAAGGAAGCGCTGGGGCGGATGCTCCGGCGCTGTGCGCGGCCCGGTTGCCGGCGGCGCGGTCGGCTCGGGTTCCTGCCGCTGGCCCGGCCGGTGCGGGACCCGGGCCAGGTGGCCGTGCTGTGCCGGGACTGCCTCGCCCGCGCCCGCGAGGGCGAGTGGAGCACCCGCCGGCTGCAGCTCTGGCTCCACCGGGGCCGGGACTACTGGGAGAACGTGGGCGCAGAGTAGGCGCCTCTGGCACAAAGGCACGAAGACACAAAGGAGTCGTTGGATGAACGTGTTGAAGATCGTGATCGACAAGCAGCCGAAGTACTACCGCTGGGAGCAGGACCGGGAGTACTTCCACCCGGGCGAGAGGGTGACGGGGCGGGTCGAGTTCGACGACCCGAGCCAGGGGCCGCCGCGCGGCACGAAGGTCGTCTGGACCGACAGCTACGGCCGCCGCGTCCGCTCGACGGCCGGCCGCTGGAACGCCGACCGCGGGTACCTCGAATTCGCGTTCGACACGTCCGGCGCCCAGGTCGCGCTCGCCAACTACCTGCACGTCGAGATCCCGCGGCGCGACTGCCCCCAAGGCGAGGAGCGCTTCATCGTCACCCGCCCGCTCGAGCCGTGGGACGACTACCACATCTTCCTCTGGGCGCGGTATCCGTACGGCTACTACGACGAGCTTCGGAAGATGGGGATCGACGGGTGCATCGCCTACAAGCGCACGCCGTTCGAGAACGTGCTCGAGAACGACTTCGTCTGCTACGTCGACCAGGTCAGCCCCGACGAGGTGTCGGTCTATCACCGGCCGTACTCGCAGTACATCGAGCCGCCGACCGAGTCGAACAAGCGCCGGGTGTGGTTCGGTCGGCACTGGGACATGATCCGGAACCGCTACAAGGAGGCGCGCGACCGGCTGAAGCCGCTGAGTGTCGCGCTCGACACGGAGGGCCAGAAAACCCTCTGGCGGGCGTCGTGCCCGTCGGACCCCGGCGTCCGGGCCAAGATGCACGAGCGGGTGATGAACACCGTCATCCAGCACAAGTGCATCCGGCCGATGTTCTACAACCTCGCCGACGAGCACGGGACCGGCGACCAGGCCGCGCCGTTCGACTTCTGCTACTGTAAGCATTGCCTCCACCGGTTCCGCGTCTGGCTCGAGCAGCGCTATGGGACGCTCGACGCGCTGAACGCCGAGTGGGGCACGGAGTTCACGCTCTGGCGCGAGGTCGTCCCGCTGACGGCCGACGACACCCTCCGCCGCCAGGCCGACGGCCACGACTTCAACTTCAGCTCGTGGGCCGACCACCGCGAGTTCATGGACGACGTGATGAACGGCGCGCTCGCGCACCTGCGCGAGGCCGGCCGCGCCGCCGACCCGACCGCGGTCTACGCGAGCACCGGCGGGCAGGGCCCGGGCGCCTACGGCGGCTGGGACTTCGCCAAGCTCGCCAGGTCCGTCGACCTCCACATCCCGTACAACATCTTCCAGAACGACGAGATGCTCCGGTCGTTCAAGCCGAAGATCCTCAAGTTCGCGCCGTACTTCGGCGACAGCCCCGAGCTGATCCGCCGCATGTGGTACCAGCTCTTCCACGGCGACTGCGGCCAGATCTACTGGGACAACGACCAGGACCACGGCCGGTTCCTCGAGCGGCCGACGCGGAAGTGGTCGGTCCGCGCGAAGCGGCTCGGCCCCACGATCAAGGAGCTGACGAGCGGGATCGCGAAGCAGATCATGGCGATGGAGCCGACGCACGAGCATCTCGCCGTACATCACTCGCAGGCGTCGATTCGCGCCAACTGGTTCATGGGGACGATCCCGCAGGGCGAGGCGTGGGTCGACCGGAACTCGGGCAACTGCGAGGCGCTGGAGACGGACATGATGTGGCACGCCCGCGACGCGGTCAGCAAACTCGTCGCCGACACCGGGCTGCAGTATCGGTTCATCGCCTACGACGCGGTGGCGGACGGCGATCTGATCGGCGAGGGGTTCAGGGCGTTCTTCATGCCCCACTCGATGGCGGTCAGCCCGGACGAGTGCGACGCGATCCGCCGGTTCGCCGAGGCCGGCGGGGTCGTCATCGCCGACACCCTGCCTGCGGTGATGGACGAGCACTGCAAGCTGCTGCCGGGCGGGCGGCTCGACGAGTTCTTCGGGATCGAGCGCGGCCGGCCGAGCGAGAACAAGCCGTTCGACTACGCGAAGACCGGGGCGGCCATCCAGGTCGAGAACGAGCTCAACCCGTTCGGCCTGCCGAAGGGGAAGCTGGCGCTGCATGCGTGCGAGTCGACGGTCACCGCGACCGACGCCGCGCTGGCCCACGGCCAGGCGGGCAAGGCCGACGCGCTGATCGTCCGGAAGATCGGCGCCGGGCTCGCCATTTATCTGAACGTCGAGCTCCGGAACTATCCGGCGTACCGCTACCGGCCCGGGAGCGACGAAGCGCGGCAGACCCAGCAGCTCTTCGCGGGCGCGCTCGCCCAGGCGGGCATCGAGCGCGAGATCCACCTGTGGAAGAAGAAGGGCGAGCAGCAGGTGCCCGGGGCCGAGGTCACCCGGTTCGCCGCCGGCCCCGTCGAGATGGCGTGCACCGTGCTGAACACGGCGCGGGGGACGACCGGCGTGGGCGAGGAGATCGAGATCGACCACGGCGTGTTCCAGAAGCGGACGCGGATGACCGTCGAACTCCCGGCCGAGCGGCACGTCTACGACGCGCGTGACGGCGAGTATCACGGGCTGACCGACTCGGTCCGCGACACGTTCGAGCCGGCGAGCTGCAAGATCTACTCGCTCCTGCCGTATCGAGTCACCGGCCTGTCGGCCAGGGCGGTCGGGAAGGCGAAAGTCGGCGAGCCGGCGGCGGTCCGGATCGAGCTCGCGACGGCCGAGAACGCAGAGGCCGAGGTCATGGACCTCGGCTACAGCGGCGAGCCGGGCCCCCACGTGGTCCGCATCGACGTGCACGACCCCGACGGCGCGTGGTGCAGCTACTACAGCCGGAACGTCCGTACCGAGGGCGGCACGGGCGAGTTCACGATCCCGTTCGCCGAGGGCGACCCGAACGGGACGTGGACGCTGAAGCTTCGCGACGTCGTGACCGGCGCGACCGCGGACGTCGAGCTGAAAGTCGTTCGATAGCGCTCGCGGGCGTCGTGCCGTCGTCTGATGAAAGACCGGCCACAGCGGGCTCTGCCTGATCCCGCTGGGCTGATGGAGCCGTGACAAAGTGGTGGGGCAGACATTCCTGTCTGCCGCCCTACTGGCAAGAATGCCTGCCGCACCAGGGTTGCGTTCCACGTCGTGGACCCCGGAGCGGAGTATGCGGACACGTTCTTCCAGAGCGGCAGCATTCTGTCTCATCCTCCTGATCCTGGCCCGGGCGCGGGCCGCCGACTGGCCCCAGTGGCTCGGGCCCGACCGCTCGGCTGTGCTCCCCGAAGGCGCCCTGCCCGAGCGCTTCCCCGAGGGCGGGCTAAAGCCCGTCTGGAAGGCGGAGTGCTCGGTCGGATGCTCCACCCCGGTCGTCTCCGGCGGCCGCGTCGTGATCATGGACCGGGTCGACGACACCGAGCGGATCCTCTGCTTCTCGCGGGATGGGGGCAAGCGGCTGTGGACGGTCGAGTACGCCGAGACGTACCGGGCCGGCGGCAAGTGGGGCAGCGGGGCCCGCTGCACCCCGGCCACCGACGGCGAACGCGTTTACTGCTTCGGCGTCGGCGCGCAGTTCCACTGTGTCGACTTGAAGGCCGGGCGCGTGCTCTGGAAGAAGAGGGTCCTCGGCGCCCATCAGCGGCTCAAGGGCGGGTACGGCGCGTACTCGAACCCGCTGCTCGTCGACGACCTCGTCGTGCTCATGCTCCCGCACCGGCCGGCCGTGGTCGCGCTGGACAAGCGGACCGGCGAGCCGCGCTGGACGGCGCTGTCGACGGGCGACTATCTGGGCACGCCGATGCTCGGCACGTTCGGCGGCCGGCGCCAGATCGTCGCCGCCGTCAAGACCCACCTCGCCGGGCTCGATCCGAAAACCGGCCAGGTGCTCTGGATCCACGAGCACCCGCGGAGCGTCAACGCCTTCCTCACCCCGCTCGTCCACCGCGACTTCGTCGCGTGGCGGGGGTACGGCCTGCCGTACTACGCGGTCAAGGTGACCGCGACCGGCGACGGGTTCGAGGCGAAGACCGCCTGGAAGGGCCGCGACATGCAGCCGCGGTACAACGCCCCGACGGCGCGGGACGGCCGGCTCTACGTGCTCAACCAGGGCCGCAGCTCCCATTTCATCTGCGCCCGGATGGAGACGGGCGAGGTCATCTGGAAGCACCGCATCCGCGGGCTCGGCTCGAACGTCTCGAGCTCGGCGATCCTCTCCGGCGAGCGCGTGCTCGTGATGATCGAGGACGGCCGGCTCATCCTCGGGCGCGACACCGGCGAGCGGTTCGAGCGGCTCGACACCGCCACGATCCTGTCGAAGAAAGCGTTCGCCATGCCCGCCGTCTGCGCCGGCCGCCTCTACGCACGCGACTTCGACCGCGTCGCCTGCTACGAGCTCTTCCCGGAGGGCGAACAGCCGGCGGATCGGTAGTCATCCGACTTCGCCCACCGCGCTACTCGGACAAGCTGGCTATCAGCTATCAGCTCTCAGCTATCAGCTATCAGCTTGCAGCTATCAGCTTGCAGCCCGTTTCTTGCGGCGGCTGCATGAGGCCAGCCGCCACGCGCCATCGAGACTTAGACGGTCTAACAGAACCTCGGTGGAGTGGGCATTCTTGCCTGCTGCGCGGCAGACAGCAATGTCTCCCCACCGCTTTATTCGAGCTCCTTATCACTTATCACTTATGACTTATCACTTATAACTTGTCACTTATAACTTATAACTTATCACTTCTCGTCCTGCTTCGCCCGTCGAGCTGCGGAGGACTGGCTGGTGACTGCCCTCCCTCGGAGAGGGAGAGGGAGAGGGGTTTGGGCAACCATGACCCCTCGGGACTTCCGGAGCAGCAACGTCGGTGGTACCCAGAACGACGGCGGCAACCGGAGAGATCTGGTCAAGGACGAGGGCGGTCGCCCAGGCGCGGGGTCACGGGGTATCGGATTCGGCCGCGCCGCCTCCCGGCGCCGGGCGGGCGTGACCTGCGGCGGCCTCGCCTCCCCGCCGATGGCCCCCGGCGCCGCCGGCCCGCTCGACCTGCTGCCGCTCCACCTCGTCGAGGAACCGGATCAGGCGCACGGTCGTCGTCCCGTTGTTCGCGAGCAGCATGCCGAGGATCACCACGACGAAGAGCACGAGCAGCAGCGCGACGCCGCGCCGCCGCGCCCGCGTCGATCGCCTCATCGAAAACCTACTTCGTCGCATGGCCGGGCACCGTCTCGAACGTGAACAGAGGCCGGATGCGCACCTCGTCGGCACGCGTCTCCATCTCGATCTCCCAGCGCCAGGAACGCACCCGCTTCCGGCGCACGGCCTGCATCCGCGAGCTCTTCACCCGGACGAGGAACGGCCGCCACCCGGCGTCGCCGATCCGCCGCTCGACCGTCGCCCCGGCCTGCCGATACGCGACCGGGCGCCCCGCCTGCGGGATGACCAGCACGCCGTCCTTCACCTGCGGCTCCGCGGCGGCCTTGCGCACGTCGGCACGCCATCGCTCGCCCGCGGTCACCGCGTTCCGGATGTCCCGGGCGTTGCGCAGGAAGCCGAGCGAGAAGCGGGTGTATCGGTGATAGGCGACGGCCGCGAACCCGGCGATGGCCGTGATCAACACCGTGCAGACCATCATCTCGACGAGGGTGAACGCCGTTCGTCGCCCGCGGCGCCTCATCGGATCGTCACCTCCCGGGCCACCCGCAGGCCCGTCTTCGGGTTCTCCGGCCGCCATTCGAGCCGCACCGTCCGGTCCTCGATCGTCAGCGTGAACGTCCCGGGCGGCAGGCTCTCGGCGGCCTCGGCCGAGACCTCGTACGGGTGCGAGCCCTCCGCGTAGACCTTCCACTCGCCCGCGGCGAGGACCTCCATCTCGCCGTCCACGATCTCCATCGCCGCGGCCCGCACGTACTGCTGGCCGAGCATCCGCGTGTCGTACCAGCTCGTGACGGCGAACCCGGCGACGGCCATCCCGAAGATGCCGAGCGCGACCAGCAGCTCCAGCAGCGAGAACGCACGGGTTCGGTCTCGGCGGATTACCACAGTATCATCCTCTGCATGATCCGAATGAACGGTTGCAAGAACGCGATCGCGAGGAGTCCGACGACGCAGCCGACCCCGAGGACCAGGGCGCTGGTGATGACGTGGGCCGCCGCCTGCTCCTGCTGGTCGGCCTTCGCGTCGAGCGCCTCGTGCCACTGCCGCAGCGCCGCGGTGAACCCCTCGCGCGCGTGCGCGGCGTTCGAGAGCCGCCACCGGAACTCGCCGGCGCGGTCGATCCGCCGGATGGCCTCGCCGAGCGGCTCCCCCCGTTCGAGGGAGGCGACGACGCCCCGGGCGCGCCGGGCGAAGAACCGGTTCGCCGTGCTGCCCGCGGCGCGGGTGACCGCTTCCGCCTCGGGCACGCCGGCGTCGAGCAGCAGCGCGAGCATGGTCGAGAAATCGCGCCGCATCCGCTTGCGCCGCCAGGGGAGCAGGAAGAACAGCAGGTCCGCCGGCAGCCGAAGTAGCGTCGGTGCCACGAGCCGCGGCCCGGCCACATAGAACATCACGCAGGCCCCGAGCACCACCAGCGCCAGCAGCATGATCCGCCCGAGGGGCGCCGCCAGGGCCAGTTTCAACAGGCCGGTCGGCTCGAGTCCGAGGTCGATGAACATCGCTCGGAACTTCGGAATGATGAAGACCGACAACCAGCCAAGAATCACCGGCGTGCCGATCAGCCCGCCGCCGGCCACCAGCATGACGAAATAGTTGATCGCGCCGCGCGTCCGCGAGCGCGCATCGTCCAGCACCTGCCGACAGGCGGGGAGCACGGCGCGGACGTCGCCCAGCCGCTCGCCCACCCCGAGCATCTCCACGACCCGGGGCGGCAGGAACCCGGCCGCCGCACGCAGCGAGTCGACCAGCCCCGCGCCCTCCTGCATCCGCGTCACCACCTTCAGGAACTGCCACCCGAGGCTGCGCTCCCCTCGCGATTCCAGGAACGAGAACGCCTGCTCCGGGCTGCGGCCCTCGCGGATCGCCGACTCGAGCACCTCGAGGAAGAGCGCCGCCCGCTCCCGCCGGCGCAGCGGCGCGGTCAGCAGGACGTAGAACAACCGGCCGACCAGCCAGGCGATGCCCAGGACGAAAAACACACCCACCACGAAGACCAGCACGAGGAGGGGCTCGGGAAGATCGGGACCTTCCGACGGCCCGTATAAGGATGAGAGAACCATCCACTTCATGTCCGTATCCCGCCCTCGCTACATCTGGCCCATTCCGGTCATCAGATCGATCAGCGGCAGCAGGAGACCCCCGAGAAACGTATGGATCTGATAGAGCACCCCGGCGCCGAGGACCATGATGCTGACCGGCAGGACGCCGTACAGCATCAGGTCGACGCCGCGGTCCGCCCGCGCGGCGTACACCCGCCCGGCCTCGTCGAACCCCCGGGCGACGTCCTCGCCCGAGTTCACCACCATCCAGACGAAGAGCGGCGGGAACGGGGAGCCGGGGGCCGCCATCTCGTCGAAGCGCCTGGCCCCGCTCGCGAGCTCCTCGCGCCATCGGGCATACTCGCCCTGAACCTTCGTATCCGTCTCCGCCGATTCCAGGAGCGCCACCGCCTCGTCCAGGCTGCAGCCGCCGCGCAGCATCGACGCGATCATGTCCCCCGTCTGCGCCAGCCGCGCGTACTTGAACGGCGGCACCCGCCAGGCCAGGTAGCGCCGGATCGGCGGCGCCGCCACCGCCACACCCAGCAGCACGGCGACGAAGATGAACACGGCCGGCGCCGCGAAGAGCTGCACGTACGGCAGCACCGGGGCCGGGATGTCCATGTCGGCGAAGAACTGCGCCCGGGCCGGCAGCATGACCGCCGCACTCACGACCCCGATGGCGATCATGAACACGATCACGATCGCCGGGTACACGAGGATGCCCTTCACCCGCGCGAGGATCGCGTCGGTCTTCCGGTAGTGATCGGCCATCAGCGTCAGCACGCCGGGCAGATCGTTGCTCCTCGCGCCCGCCTCGACCATCCGGGTGTACATCTCGGGCAGGCGCCCCTCGGCGAGCGCGTCTTCGAGCGGGACGCCCGCCGAGAGCTTCGTCCGAAGCTGCTCGATCTCGCGCCGCAATCGCCCGCGCCGCATGTCCGAGGCCAGCTTGCGCAGCGCCCCTTCCAGGGGCACCCCGCTGCGCAGCATGTTCGCGAGCTGGCGGTTGAAGAACGCGAATTCGTCGTAGTTCATCGGCCGAATGTCCTTCTCAGTTCTGCCTCGTCCGTCAGCCCCTGCGCGACCAGGGCCCGCGCCGCCCGTTCCAGCGGGACGACCGGTGCGATCTCGACGGCGCCCGGCTCGCGCAGCCCCGCCCGCATCGCGTCATCGACCCGGACGTACTCGACGGCCGGGACGCGCCCGCGGTAGCCGGTCTCCAGGCAGGCCGGGCAGCCCGCTCCCCCGCAGGCGGCGCAGCGCCGCCGCAGCAGCCGCTGGTTGATCACCAGCTCGGTCGCCGCCACCGCCGAGAACCGGTCCTCGCACATCACGAACAGCCGCTCGAACACCCCCTTGCACGAGCCCGCGTGCAGCGTGGCGATCACCATGTGCCCGGTCAGCGCGGCGCGGACCGCGATGTTCGCGGTCTCCTCGTCGCGCACCTCGCCGATCACGAGCACCTGCGGGTCCTGCCGGAGCAGGTGGCGGGCCGCCTTCGCGAAGTCGAGCCCGACCGCCGGGTTCACCTCGGTCTGCATCACGCCGGGGATCACCCGCTCGGCGGGATCCTCGATGGTGATGACGTGCCGCCCGCCCGCCTCGGCCAGGTGACGGAGGCAGGCGTAGATGGTGGTCGTCTTGCCGCTGCCGGCGGGGCCGGTGAGGAAGAGCAGGCCGGCGGTCCCGTCGAGGAACCGATCGAGCTCGGCGCGGGCGGCGTCGGGGAACCCCAGCCCGGCGACGTCGAGGACCTCGTCGGTGGCGAAGAGGCGGAGCACGATCTTCTCGCCGGTGACCGTCGGGTAGGTCGCCACCCGGATGTCGCTGGCCGCGTCGATGTCCGCCTGGTCGATCCGCCCGTCCTGCGGCAGCGACTCCTGGTAGGTCTTCAGCCGGGCGAGGAACTTGACCCGGCCGAACACCCGCGGCGCGATGTCGCCCGGGAGCTCGAGCACCGGGACCATCACGCCGTCGAGCCGGAACGACACGCTCGCGCCGTCGGCGGTCGTCTGCAGGTGGATGTCGCTCGCCCCCGCGCGCTCGGCCCGCGCGACCAGGTCCTGGAGGACCTCGGGCGCGGACCGCGATTCGACCTGCTCGGTCTTCGGCTGCCGGTCCGCTGTGGCCACGTGATCGCCCCCGGAAAACGCGCTCCACCCGTTGTGTGGCCGGATTCTAGGCGGCGCCGAAACGCCTGTCAAGCCGCCCGGGCGCATCATCGACCGGGGGCGCTCAGTCGGCCAGTGCGGCGGCGAACCAGTCGACGGCGCCGGCGGTCTCGTCGGCGACGAGCTCGAGGTTGTCGGCGGCGGTGCCGAGAGCGCCGTCCGTCGCCGCCTGATCGAGCGGCCGGTTGCAGCCGTCGATCAGCGCCTGCAGCCGCACGGGCGCAGGAGCCAACGCCCCGATGACGTCCGCCAGGTCGCCGGCGGCGAGCGCCCCGGGCACGACGACGTCGCTGGGCACGTAGAGGTAGTAGTGGTCGAGGAGCGAGATGAACCCGGTCAGCCCGCGCCGGCCGAGCACGACCTCGACACCGTCGTCGAACAGCGCGCCGAAGAGGGCGAGGAGCTGGCCGACCGGTTCGCCGATCGCCGGGCCGTGCGGCTGGTTCGGCCAGTCGGAATGGTCGACCCGGCTGGGGTCGTGCTCCACCGGCTCGAAGCCCGGCGGGTTGACCGGTGCGAACGAGTCGCCCCACAGGCCGACCCGCGACCCGTCGATCTCGGGCAGGGTCCGCAGGTAGCGGAGCACGGCGAGCAGGTCGCGGACCTGCAGCCCGAGCACGTTCCGGCCCAGCATCCGCTCCTGCTCCGACAGGTCGATGAACTCGCTCTCCAGCCCGTGCATGTCGTCGGCCCGGGTCTCGCCGGTCCCGCGCACGTCGGCCAGGCAGACGGCGATGCCGCGGGCCAGCAGCCCGGCGATCTCGCCCGGCCGGCCGTCGAGGAAGCCCGCCTTGCCCTCGTGGGCGACGGCGACGACAACGGGCGGCGGCGCCCCGGCGGCGG